>JAKAVX010000180.1 GCA_021827465.1 Deltaproteobacteria bacterium
GCTGGCGCTCGCGCGGCGCTTGGCTGTAATCGCCGAACGCCTCGTCGCGCGCTTCGACAACCGCGCCGACGCCCTCGCGGCTGGCTTTTTCGATGAAGGCCGCGGCGTCGGGCGTGTTGCGCATCAGTCCGTCCAGGATCGGGCCGAGCGCCTGAGTGGAGGCGAGGCCCATGTTTTCGAACGCCTGGTTGACGATTAGCTTCATCGCGGCCAGTTGCGAGAGCGGAATCGAGGCAAGCTCGCGCGCCGCACCGCGCACCGTTTCCTCCAGCCGCTCGAACGGCACCGCCTGGTTGATGAGACCAATCTCGGCGGCTTCGGCGCCCGAGAGCGGCTTGCCCGTCAGCGCGAACTGCTTGGCGCGGGTGAGTCCGAGGCGGTAAAGCCACATCCCGGTGAGATAGCATCCCCACATCCGGGAGTACGGCGTTCCGATTCGCGCGTCGTCGCTCGCGATCACCAGGTCCGCGCACAGCGCGAGATCGCTCCCGCCCCCGACGCACCATCCGTGGACCTGGGCGATTACCGGCTTGGGCGAACGCCACAGGCTCATGAACTTCGGCACCGGAGCGAGGTTCGGCGCGGTGGCGAAGATAAAATCCTTGCCGGGATCCCACTTGCCGCCGGTCATGATGTGCTCGTCCCACTGATGGAAGCCGCCGCCGAAGTCGAATCCGGCGCAAAATGCGCGTCCCGCTCCGCGCAGCACGATCACTTTCACGTCAGGCGCTGCGACCGCGCGATACACCGCGGCCTCGATTTCGTCGGGCATCGGCGGCACGATCGTGTTGAGCCGCTCCGGGCGGTTCAGCGTGATGGTCGCGATTGAATCCGCCGCGTCGTAGAGCAGGGTTTCGTACCGCGCGAGGTCTGTGCTTTTGGGCGCGGGCTTCCCCGCGCGGACGGTTTTGCGCTTCATGTGGCTTCGCCTCCGAATCCAACTGGATCGTCTGCGAGTCCGGGAGACTTCTCGTCGGCCGGGCGCGCGCTAGCGATGCATCAGATGAACGCGGCGCAGGAACTTCGGTTTCAGCAGCACGACTTCGAGCGGAAGCACCGTGAGCGCGAGGATCGCGTTGAACGCCATCACCAGCGCCAGCATCAGTCCCATGTCGGCCAGGAACTTGAGCCCCGACAGGAAGTACCACGGCAACACGCCGGCCACCATTGTGAAGGCTACGAAGAAGATCGCTTCGCCCGCGGTGGACAACGCCCTGACGGCCGCGCCGTAGACGTCCTCGTCGTCGGCGACCTGCAGTTCGTCGCACATGCGGCTCAGCAGGTAGATGCCGTAGTCGATACCGACGCCCAGTCCGACCGCGACCACCGGGAGCGTGTTCACGTCGAGACCGACGCCGCGCAGGTACATGACGCTGTCGGTGGCGAACTGCGCCATCACGAGCGGGACGATCAGCAGCAGCGCGGCGGTGAAAGATCGATAGACCATCGCCGACATCAGGAAGATCGCGGCCAGCAGGTAGAGCATGATGCGCAGGTTGGCGCGCTTGACCACCTGGTTCATCGCGTACTGCATCGCGACCGCTCCGCCCGCCAGGCGGATTTTGAAGTATTCGGACGGTTCCTTCTGCGTCGCGCGGAGCGCCTCGCGCACGCTTTCCATCGCGTGGTTGACGGTGTCGGCCTTCAGGTCCTTGTACCAGAGAACGACGTCGCCGCTGCTAAGGTCGGGGCGCACGAGCGCTCCGTAATCGGTCAGCGGATGGCCGGTCAGGGTGAAAAACATGTCGGTCGCGGTGTTTTCGGTGGTCGGATCCACCGGGAGCCATTTCGGGTTTCCGCCGTGGAGCAGCCGATTCGTTATCGGGAGCAGGTCCATGATCGAGAGCGTCGCCTCGGCGTCGTGATGGTCCTCGATATAGCGCTGGAACCGCTCCATCGATTGGTAAGCCGGCGGATATTTCATTTCATGGAGCCGGTTTCCCTGCCACACGACGTTCAAGGTCACCGTCCCCGCGAGATTCCGGTTGATCATCCGATCGGCGACGTTGAATTCGTTATCGTGCCAAAGCAGGGGGCTTCCCTGCTCGACGCTGCCGACTTGGCGATGGGTCGCGCCGTAGAACAGCAGGAAGGCAAGCGGCACCACCGCGCACGCCGTTCCGATTCGCCATCCCGGCTTGATGAGCGTCGTAAGCAGGCGCTGCAGCGGCGCGATCGCCCTGGTGCTGAGCGAAGGCGCTTCCCCGGTGATGAACTTCTTGACGTCCCTCGGCGGTGGAAGGATCGCGAGCAGCACCGGCGAAAGCAACACTACCGTGGGGATGATCATCAACGACCAGGTGCCGCAAAACAGGCCGAGCCTCCAGATGATTGGAATCGGCACCATCATCAGCATGTAAAGCCCGATCACGTCGCACATAACGCCGAGCACCGCCGGCAGGAACATCGTGCGCAGCGAGATCGTCGCGGCGCGGGTCTGATCGTCCGTGCGGTAAAGTTCCTCGTAGAAGCGCCGGGTTATCTGTATCGAATGGCTGAGCGCGCGTGCGGTCAGCAGCACCGGCACCACCAGGGTCAGCGGATCGAGCTCGAGGCCCATCAGGCCCGCCGCGCCCGTACCCCATAGCGCCGTCGCCGCAGCCGCGATAAGCGGAGTTCCCGCGCCGGACAGGCTTCGCATGTAGTCGTAATGGGCGAGCGCGATAATGAAAAACGAGATGAAGAAGATGAGCAGCGCCTGCTCGCCGTAATGATAGACCCACCCGACCATCATCACGCGACCGCCCGGATAGAACTCCAGGTTCGGGTTGGTGGCCTCGGCCTTCTTGAGCATCCGGTGAATCCGGTTCCACACCAGCGTGTAATCGATTGCCTGGGGATGGAAAGCGGCTTGGATAAGCGTCGATTTTTCGTTCGGGGAGACGAGAATTCCCATCACGCCGCCGGCGACCCGTGCGCGCTGCTGGATCTCGCGCGCCTGCTGCATCGTGGTCGGCGGCAAATCCGGCATCACCGCGCGCGACTCGAGACCCGCGGGCGTGGCAGCAACGATCCGCACCTTGGAGGCCGCAATCGAAATGACGGTGCTGTGGTCGATGCCGGGAATCAGGTCGATATCCCGGGTCATCTTATAGATGGTGGTCAGGGTTTTGGGCGTATAGATGTCGCCCTTTTTGGCTCGCACCAGGATCTGGACGCTGAGCGGGCTGTTAAAGCCCAAGTACTCCTTCAGCGTCTCGATTATGGAGTTGTGCTCGGGAAGCAGGTCGAGGAAGTAGCTCCCCACCCCCATCACGCGCACCCGCGAGGCTCCCATTAAGGCCACCACGCTCAAGGCCAGGCACAGGATCAGGTAGGCGAGCCTGTGCCTTATAAGAAAGTTTGCCGCGCGTTCGCCACGGCTTTTAGCAGCTGGTTCCGGCATGCGACGTAACTTATTTGGGCCGAAGGATTTATAAAAGAAGGGCGAGCGTGATCGGCGCTAAATCCCAAGACTTGCGCGGAAAATAATCCCTGTAGCCGGAGCCTCGGACGCCGTGCAGACGACCTCGGCGGCGCAGTTTACGCGAATTCCAGAGGTTTACGCGAATTCCAGAAAAGAGAAGGGCCGGGCTATTGTAGGTGTCACAGGTTGGGGCGACCTATGACGATAGCCCGGCCTAGCTTGGGGACAGGCGCTGGTTTGGTTCTCGGGGGAGAGATTCGCAGCGCCGTTTATACTGTGCTGCAATCCCGGTGCCAGCGAAAATCCCAATGATTACCTAGAACGCCGATGCAGCCTTTTTTGCTGAAATGCGAGGTGAACTGCATCATCCTGCCCGAAATTTATCGTTTAGCCGTGATTCCATGGGCTTTTCGCAATCCGCGATTTGTCTCTCGTTTCGCGAAAAGCGCATAAGGTGAGCCGAAATGAGAAATATTGAAACATAAGCCTGCTTCATGGGCACCCAGCATCTGCTCCAAACCGTGACACACTCGTGGCGACTCGACACAATCGGTCGGTTCCTCTTGCGCCTATCTCTCCGTTGGAAGCAGGACGTAATGCGGAAAATTCCCGTACAGCCTCTCGCCCGGCTCGCCAACGGTGGTCGCCTGCACGAGGTACTTTCCGCCGACGAAGCATCCCTTCCACGACTGCCCGATACCGCCGAAGCATTCTTCGCGGTCGCCGCGCGAGCGGGCCGTGTTAATGCCAACCTTGAAGGCGCGCACCTGGCTGGCGATCTGCCGGGCCAGCTTCGGGTCGTCGCATGCCACCGACGAAACCAGCGCCCCGTTGGACACATTCATCTCGTTGACGAGCTCGTCGACCCTGTCCACCATGACGATAGTGTCCACCGGACCGAACGGCTCGTTGTGGTAGAGATGGCAGTTACTGGCTAGATTCATCAGCGAAACCGGCCCGAAATAGCTCGAAATGTCCTGGTCGGGCAGGAATCGCGATTCATCGAGGGCTCCGTCGTACAGGCTCACCGCGTTCTTGGCCAGCGCCTCGCCGATATGAACGCGAAGTTCCTCCACCTTCTTGCTGTTGATTAGCGGGCCGAAGTCATAATCGGGCAGCTCCTCGGAAGCGCCGACCAGCAGCGGATGGCCGAACTTAATCGATTTCAGCATCGGCAGATAGGCGTCGAGGAAGCGCGAGAAGAGCTTGCGTTGGATCACGAACCGGACGTATGCAGTGCATCGCTGCTTGCCATACTCGAAGCCCTTCTTGAGCTGCTTCGCGAGCGTCGTCCAGTCGGAGAATTCCCAGATTCCGTAGGCGTTTACGCCCTCCATCTCGAGCATGTAGCGCCGCGATTCGTCATGCAGATAGGCCGCGATCGTGCCGCCGCTGGTCTTGCCGCCGACGAACGACAGGCAGGCGACGTCGGGATGGCGCACCAGGGCCTCGCTCAGGCTTCCGCCCGATCCGCTTATCAATGACACGGGCAATCCCGCGCGCCGCGCCAGCGCCATCGAAATCGTCAGCGCATAGATGCCGCCGTCGCTCGGGGTTTTGGCGATTATCGAGTTACCGGCCAGAAGCTGCACCAGGATCGCGTGCACGATAACCGACATCGGGTAGTTCCACGATGCGATATTCGAGATGAGTCCGAGCGGCTTTCTTGAGCCCATCAGTTCCTCGATCTTATCGAGGTACCATTCCACGCCCGAGATGCAGCGATCGACGTCCACCTGCGCAAGCCTGAACGGCTTTCCGATTTCCCACATCAGGAGGTAGGTCAGGAGGTCGCGATGGCGCTTCAGGTCTTCGACGCACTTGGCGACCCGGCGTTTGCGCTCGTCAAGGTCGGTATTCGACCAGGCGGGAAATTCCCGCGCGGCAAGCTCGACCGCATGGCGCGCGGCTGCTACGTCGATCATCGGATAGGTGCCGAGTTGGGTGCCGTCGTTGGGCGAGAAATAGGGTTTCTCGTGCCCTGGATTCTTCCATTCGCCACCGATCAAGTTCAGCACCGCGCCGACGGAGCCGAAAGCTTCCGGAACGACGCTTCTCATCTCGGAATAAAGCTTCTCCCACGCGGCCGCGGGCAGAATATGGAGTGTTTCTGACACGTTCGCTCCAGGGTTTGCCGATGCTGCCATCTGATCCTCCGAATCCCGACGCAAAATCAGAACATCAAATCAATGAAACCGCGCCGTGCGGGTCATCAGCGAATCCGCGGGCGGCGAGGCTTCAGTTTCAATACGGCGTAGTACAGGGCCGCCGGGATAACCCTTCAGGACCGGCGCGGCCGACACGGATCGGCGCCCGGTGAAGATGTTTTTCAAATAGGACTTTTGGAAAACGCCTCAAGTGTAGCTGCTGTTCTCGGACCGAGAAAAGATTTGGCCTGTGCACTTTTTGGACGTTTTTAGGGATTTCAAAAAAAAACCGCGATGGGCGGTTCTTAGAACGCCGTGTCGATAGTGTTTCGAACGCCGGGCCGAAGCGCAAGCGCCGAGCCTGGAGCGGCGAAGCCAGATTGACCAACGTTGGCCATTCGGGTCCGCGATCGCCGATGCGTCGATGCATCTCCCACTTGGCAGCGAGATGCTTGCGCGCTGAGC
>JAKAVX010000181.1 GCA_021827465.1 Deltaproteobacteria bacterium
CGCGTTCAAGCCGGCTCCTCCGGTAACCAGGATTCTCATCGCCGCCGCGCTCGCGCCTCCTACTCGGACCGCCGCCCGATGGAATAATACTTGAACTCGAGCGCTTTCATCAGTTGAGGATCATACAGGTTCCGGCCGTCGAATATCACCGGCTGGTTCAGCATCGAGCGGATCCGCTGGAAATTCGGATGCCGGAATTCGTTCCACTCGGTCAGGATAAGCAGCGCGTCGGCGCCTTTGAGCGCGTCGTAGTTGGATTTGTAGTAGCTCAAGCGATCGCCGAAAACCCGCCGCGCATTTTCCAGCGCTTCCGGGTCGTGCGCCTGCACCGACGCGCCGGCCTTGAGCAGTTCCTCGATAACCACCAGCGACGGCGCCTCGCGCATGTCGTCGGTGCGCGGCTTGAACGCGAGTCCCCATACGGCGAACGTCCGTCCCTTGAGATCGGGGCCGAAGTGCTCCGTAACGCGGTTGACGATCCGGCGTTTCTGCAGGTTGTTCACGTGCTGCGCGGCCGTCAGCAGTTCGAAGTCGATCCCGTTTTCCGCGCCGGTGCGAATCAGCGCCTCGACGTCCTTGGGAAAGCACGAGCCGCCGTAGCCCACGCCGGGAAACAGGAACTGGGTGCCGATTCTGCGGTCCGAGCCGAGTCCGCGGCGGACTTGGTTGATTTCCGCGCCGACCGCCTCGCACAGGTTCGCGATCTCGTTGATGAAGGAAATTCTGAGCGCGAGCATCGAGTTGCACGCGTACTTGGTCAACTCGGCCGAGCGCGGGTCCATCACGAGGATCGGATTGTCGGTGCGGGTGAACGGCGCGTGAAGCTCGCGCAGGATCGCGGTTGCCTGCTCGGAAAGGCTCCCTATCAGGACCCGGTCGGGCCGCATGAAGTCCTCGATCGCGGAACCTTCCTTGAGGAATTCCGGCACCGAGCAGACGTCTATCTTATGCTTGCCGAGGCGCGCGGTGATCTCGCGCACGCGATCGTTGGTGCCGACCGGCACGGTGCTCTTCACGCACAGCACGTGGTAACCGGTTACCGCACGCACGATCTGCTCGGCGGCTTTGACGACTCCGTTCAGGTCCGCGGCGCCGTCGGAACCCATCGGAGTCCCGACCGCGATAAACGAGATCATCGACTGCGCGACCGCCTCCGCCGTGTCGGTGGTGAAGCGAAGCCTGCCCTCGCTCACGTTGCGGCGCACCAGTTCGGCAAGGCCCGGCTCGTAGATCGGAATTTCGCCGCGCTTGAGCGCTTCGATACGTTTTTCGTCGATATCGACGCAGATGACCTCGTTGCCGCTTTCGGCGTAGCAGGTTCCGCTTACGAGGCCGACGTACCCGGTCCCAACGACTGCGATATTCATCGGACGAACCTCAGAATTCTTCCTTGATTACGTAAATCGGCTTGTGCTGCGACTCGTGATAGGTCCGCGCGAGCATCTCGCCCAACAGCCCCAGGCTGATGAACTGCACGCCGACGACCACCAGCAGGACCGCGAGAAGCAGGGCAGGACGATTCGCAAGCCGCGCCCCGAGGAAAACCTTCTCGAATACCAGGATCGCGGTCCAAAGCGATCCCACTCCGCCGAGCGCAAGGCCGATCGCGCCGAAGACTTGGATCGGACGCGTCGAGTAGCCGGACAGGAACTTGACCGTCATCAGGTCGAGCACAGTGCGCACAATCCGTCCCGGCCCGTATTTCGAGCTGCCCGTGCGCCGGGGGCGGAAATTGACCTCGACCTCGGCAATCTTCGCGCCCTGCTCCGCCGCGATCGCGGGGACAAAGCGATGCATCTCGCCGTACAGGCGGAGGCTTCGCGCGAGATCGCCGCGATAGGCCTTGAAGGTGCATCCGTAGTCATGAAGCCTGACGCCGGTAATCCGCGAGATGAGCGAGTTGGCGGCGATCGACGGCATCCGGCGCGACAGCGCGGAGTCCTTCCATCGCTCGGTGCGCCATCCGCTGGCGAGGTCATATCCTTCCTCGAGCTTCGCGAGAAGCTTCGGGATGTCGTGCGGATCGTTTTCGCCGTCGCCGTCCATCGCGATAACCGTCTCGCCGGTCGAACGCTCGAGCCCGCACCGGAGCGCCGCGGTCTGCCCGGTGTTGCGCGCAAGGCGTATCACCCTGACGTGCGGATCGGCGTCCTTGATTCGGCGCAGCACGGCGTCGCTTCCGTCGATACTGCCGTCGTCCACGAACAGTATCTCGTAGGAGCAACCGATCGAGCTCAGCACCCGATCGATCTCTCCGTGCAGGGGTTCGAGGTTGTCCCGCTCGTTGAAGAGCGGGATTACGACCGAGAGGTGCATCGCGAATGATGGGAGTCCGTGAGTTCGATGAACGCGCGATAGCGCTGGTCGATTTCCTCCCAGGTCAGTTGCGTTATTCGTTCCAGCGAGAACCGTTCGACGACGAACGAGGCGACCACCGTGCCGTAGACCACGGCCGTGCGGAGCACGCTTTCATTGAGCCGTCCGTTGCGCGCGAGAAAACCCATCATTGCGCCCGCGAACGTGTCGCCCGCGCCGGTCGGATCGATAACTTCCTCGAGCGGGTACGCCGGCACCGCGAACATCCCCTCGCGGCTGAACTGAAGCACGCCGTACTCGCCGCGCTTGACCAGCACCGACTTCGGGCCCATCGCGAGGATCGCGCGTCCGGCCTTGACCAGGTTATGTTCGCCGCTTAAAACCCGCGCTTCCTCGTCGTTGATCGTCAGCACGTCGAGCTTTGGGAGCAGCTTGTCGAGCGCGGAGCGTTCGTTCGCAATCCAATGGTCCATCGTGTCCGCAGCGACAACCTTGGGACTCTTCACCTGCGAGAGCACCCACGACTGCAGCTCGGGCGCGATATTGGCGAGGAACAGGAAGTCGCAGGTGCGCTGGTCGGGAAGCAGGGTCGGGGTGAATCCCTGGAAGACGTTGAGCGCGAGCGCAACCGTGTCGCGCTTGTTCATGTCCTCGTGATAACGGCCGTGCCAGCGGAAGGTCTCGCCCTCTCTGCGCTCGAGTCCGCGGATATCGATATTACGTTCGGTGAACAGGCGCTCGTGCTCGGGCTTGAAGTCCGAGCCGACCACCGCAACCACGCTGACCGGGGCGAAGAACCGCGCCGCAATAGCGAAGTAGCTTGCCGCTCCGCCCAGCGCGTCGGTCACCGCGCCGTGATCGGTTTCCACCGTGTCGTAGGCGACCGATCCAACCACAACGATACTCATTCAAACCACCTCTCTGCCCGCATCGCGCGGCCTACAGGTATTTCCCTATCAGGAGCTTCAGTTCGGCCATGCGCTTGGCCGGGATCATCGCGCGGTCCGTGATAATCGCGTCCTTGAGCGCGGTCGCGCAGGTGCAGCCTCCGCCGCGGACGCCGAGCGATCGGGCCAGTGTCGCGACGGCTTTCTGCGCAGCCGCAACGTTGAGCCTCATCACGCGAAGAATTTCGCCGATATCGACGGCGCTGACGCTTTCGTGCCAGCAATCGTAATCGGTCACGAGCACCATCGTCGCGTAGCAAAGTTCCGCCTCGCGCGCGAGTCTCGCCTCCTGCATCGCGGTCATGCTGATAACGTCGACGCCCCAGCTCCGGTACAGATTCGATTCGGCGCGCGTGGAGAACTGCGGGCCTTCGATACACAGGTACGTTCCGCCCTCGTGAATCGTGGCGCCGACGCTCCGTCCCGCCGCGGCGAGATCGCGCGCAAGCATCGGACAGACCGGGTCGGCGAGCGACACGTGCGCGACCACGCCGTTGCCAAAGAAGGTTTGCGGCCGTTTGTAGGTGCGATCGATAAATTGGTCCGGCACCACGAGGTCGCCGGGCTTGATATGTTCCTTCATGCTGCCGGCGGTGCTGACCGAGACCAGGCATTCCACGCCGAGCTGCTTCATTCCGTAGATATTCGCCCGGAAATTCAGCTCGCTCGGCAGTAGCCGATGGCCCTTGCCGTGGCGCGCGAGGAAAACCGCTTCGGCGTCGCCGAACCTGCCGCGATAATATGGTCCGGAGGGTTTTCCAAAGGGCGTGTCGAGATCGATCTGTTCGACATGATCGAGCCCTTCCATGTCGTAGAATCCGCTCCCGCCGATAATTCCAAGTACTATTTTCGCCATCTGCCTGCCTGAACCGCCTCTTCGCACCCGGGGTCAAGCCGTCTCGCCGCGCTCACGCGGGATTTCGCCGCGCCGACATCCGCCTTATAAGGATACAGCCCGGAATCCGGGCCATCCGGCAAAAAATATCTAGACGCTGTCGACGTGGGAAGCGCCTTGCTCGGCGTAGAGCTGGCCGCACGCGGCGGCAATATCGACGCCCCGGCTCTCGCGGATTGTCGCGGTCAGGTTACCCCGCTGCAATATCGCTTGAAAGTCCTCGACCGCTGCGCGCGAGGCTGGTTCGAAGCCCGCGCCCGAAAACGGGTTAAAGAAAATCAGGTTTACCTTGGCGCGCAGCGGCCCGAGCAACCGGACCAGGCGGCGCGCGTCTTCGGGAGAATCGTTCACCCCGCGCAGCATCACGTACTCGAAGGTGATACGGTCGCGATGCTTCAGGGGGACGCGCTTGCACGTCTCTAGCAGCGTCTTGAGCGGATAGCGGCGGTTAATCGGGGCGATCCGGTCGCGAAGCTCGTCGGTGGTCGCGTGCAGCGAGACCGCGAGCCGCACCGGAATCTCGGCAAGCAGCCGCTCCATCCCGGGCACCAGCCCGACCGTGGACACGGTGATCCGCCGCGGCGAGATTCCCATCCCCCATCGCGAGGTCATGATTTTGAGCGTCTTCAGCAGCCGCGGATAATTCGCCAGCGGCTCGCCCATCCCCATGAAGACGTAATTGGTGATCTCCTCGCCGGGGTTGAGTTCGCGCCGCGCAAGGAATATTTGCCCAAGGATCTCGCCGGTTTCGAGATTACGCCGAAGTCCCATCCGCGCGGTCGAGCAGAACGCGCATCCCATCGCGCATCCGGCCTGGCTCGATACGCAAAGTGTCACCCGGCCACGGCCCGGGATAATGACGGTTTCAATTTTTTCGCCGTCGTCCAGGGCAACGAGGAGCTTTCGGGTTCCGTCCGAGGAGCGGGCGACGGAGGCGGTCGAGGCGGATCCAATCTTAAACTGATACTTGAGGTTTTCGCGAAACTCGCGCGGCAGCTCGAGCATTTCGTCGAACGATTCCGCCGCCCGTCCGTAAATCCATCCCGCGAGCTGGTCAGCGCGAAACCGCTTCTCACCCGCCTCGGCCACGCGCTGCTCGAGTTCTTCGAGCGCAAGGCCGCGAATATCGACGGGCGCCACCTGAGGCCGGGCCTGAGCGGAATTTCCGGCTTGATTCACGGCGATTATTCTATCCGAAAAGCCGGGCTCAGGAAGGCGGACGCGCCAACCGCCCGTCAGTCCTTCTTAAGGCGCAGCCCGGAATAGCAAAGCTCGTAAAGCGCAGGAACCAGGACCAGCGTCAGCACCGTGGACGCCGCGAGACCGCCGGCCGCCGCCCTCGCCAGCGGCGCCGACGCCTCGGAACCTGCGCCGAGCTTCAGCGCCATCGGCATCAGCCCCACGACCGTCGCGAGCGCTGTCATCAGGATCGGGCGCATCCGGATCCGCGCGGATTCAACCACCGCGCGTCTCAGCTCATGCCCGCCGCGAAGCCTCTGGTTGGCGAAATCAACCAGCAGAATCGAGTTCGACACCACGATTCCGACCATCACGATAATGCCCATGAAGGACTCGATATTGAGCGTCGTGTGGGTCAGCAGGAGCGTCCAGATGACGCCGATAAGGCCCATCGGGACCGCAAACATGATGATGAACGGGTCTAGGAACGAGCGGAATTCCGCCACCATCACGAGGTACGACAGGATCACTGCGAGCGCCAGCCCGAAGCCGAAGCTGGAAAACGACTTCCGCATCGTCGCGACCGAGCCGCGCGCCGTGTAAGTCACTCCATGCGGCATCCTGACCTTGCCGAGCGCGGCCAGCACGGCCGCCTGCGTTCCGCC
>JAKAVX010000182.1 GCA_021827465.1 Deltaproteobacteria bacterium
CCGATCTGCACACTCGCGCGATGCGCGGGTATCGTGTTCGGAGCAATTCGGCCGATCGAGGGCGACGAAGGCGAGGCGCGGCTCATTATGCGTTTCATCGCGGAGCAGACCGAAGGGCTCGGATGCCCGGTGCTGTTCGGTATCGAGGCCGGCCATGGAACCGAGAATCTGACTTTGCCGTTCGGGCTCTCCGTTCGCGTCGACGCAACTGCGCGCCGGCTCATCGTCCCGGACGCCGCCGTGAGCTGATTCGCGATGCGTCCACGCGCTGTAACGTTCGAACCGACTCAGGATTCCCGAGTAGCCCGTGCCGAGCGGAGGTGAAGACGGGTGGGATGGCGTGAGGTAGAGGAGGCATTCACACAGGCGATCGAGCGCCAGGTTTTCCCGGGCGCGACGATCGTCGTGCGCAAGGGCGGGGCGGTCGTGTTCGAGGGAGCCTTCGGCTCGCGCACACTCGTGCCGGAACGCGCTCCGATGCGGATCGACACGGTCTTCGATCTGTCGTCGCTCACCAAGGTTCTCGCGACCACATTCGCGGTGATGGTCGTCGCGCGCGACGGCAAGCTTCGCGTGGACGATCGCGTGACGCGCCTGTTTCCCGACTTCGGCGTCCATGGCAAAGGCCATGTGACCTTCCGCAATCTGCTCGCGCATTGCTCGGGGCTCGCCGGATGGCGGCCGTTCTGCCATCGCATTATCGAGATCGAACGCGGCGGCAAGGTCAATTTCGTCGCGAGCTACGGCGCGAAGGAATGGGTTTACGATCAGATCCATCGTGAGAAACCGGAGGTCGCGCCCGCGACCAGGGCGATCTACTCGGATCTGAATTTCATGCTGCTCGGCGAAACCGTCGAGCGGATGGGCGGACTCTCACTCGACCGCTTCTGCCGGGAGAAAATCTTTCGCGAGCTGGAACTGAAGTCGACAGACTTTATCGACCTCTCGATGGCGCGCTCGCGACGCCTCGAGCCGGTTCGCGATATGTTCGCCGCGACCGAGATTTGCCCGGTGCGTAAGCGTCTTTTAGTTGGCGAAGTGCACGATGAGAACGCCTACGCGATGGGCGGTGTCGCCGGGCACGCGGGACTTTTCGCCCCCGTCCGCGAAGTTGACCGAATTGCACGGGAATTGATCGATTCCTACAAGGGCCGTTCCTCGCTCCTTCCGCAGAAGATTGTCCGCGAGTTCTGGGCCCGCGACGCGACCGTCCCCGGCTCGACCTGGGCGCTCGGATGGGACATGCCGTCGCCCGAAAACTCCAGCTCCGGCCGGCATTTTCCCCCGACCGCCGTCGGCCATCTCGGCTTCACCGGCACCTCCATCTGGATCGATCCCGAGCGCGAGATCGCCGTCTCGCTCCTGACCAACCGGATCCATCCGAGCCGCGACAAGCAGGGAATCCGCGAGTTCCGCCCGAAAATCCACGACCTCGTCATGGAAGCTCTCGAAAGTGCCTGATTCCCAAAGCGAACTTCGTCTTTCCCGAGTCCCCGCGACGGTCCGCCACGTCCATCTGGTCGGCGTCGGCGGCACCGCGATGGCCGCGCTGGCCGGGATGCTCTCCGAGCGCGGGCTTCGGGTGACCGGCTCCGACAAGGAACTCTACGAGCCCACCGCCTCTCTGCTGGCCGGCTCGCGGGTCGAGGTGATGCGCGGCTTTCGCGCCGAAAACCTCGTCCCCGCGCCCGACCTGGCCGTGGTCGGCAACGTCATCACGCGCGACAATCCCGAGGCCCAGGCGCTGCTCCAAAGCCCGATCCCGTATCTCTCGATGCCCGAGGCGCTGTGGCACTTCTTCCTGTCCGGGCGGCGCGTCCTGATGGTCGCGGGCACCCACGGCAAGACGACCTCGACCGCGATGGCCGCGCAAGCGCTGGCCGCGGCGGGCCGCGACCCCTCGATGCTGGTCGGGGGAATCGCAAAGAACTTCGGCTCCAATTACCGGCTCGGCGCGGGAGGCGACTTCGTTATCGAGGGCGACGAATACGACACCGCCTTTTTCGACAAGGGACCCAAGTTTCTTCATTACCGGGCCGACGCCGCGATAATCACCGCGGTCGAATTCGACCATGCCGATATCTACCGCGACCTCAATCACGTGAAGTCGTCGTTCCGGGCGCTGGCAAACTCGATGGACTCCGCGCGAATCCTCGCGGTATGCGCGGATTTTCCGAACGCGCTCGTCGTATGCGGCGGCACGCGCGCAAAGATGCGCACGTTCGGCCTTCATGCGGGCGAATTCCGCCCGGGCGCAATCGCAATCGGTCCGGAAGGGGCGCGGTTCACCGTGATGCGCGAGGCGCGGCCGGTTTCGCGCGAGATTCTGCTCAGCGTGGGCGGCAGGATGAACGTCGCGAACGCAATCGGGGTGTTCACGATGCTCTCCGAGTGCGGGATGGACGCCGAAGAGATCGCGCGCGGGCTCGAATCGTTCACCGGCGTGGTGCGCCGGCAGGAGATTATCGGCGAGGCGGCGGGAATTACGGTGGTGGACGATTTCGCGCATCATCCGACGGCGATCCGCGTGACGCTGGAGGCAACCGCCGAGCGTTTTCCGGGACGGCGAATCCTTGCGGCCTTCGAGCCGCGCTCGAACACCGCGCGCCGAAACGTTTTCCAGGCGGGATTCGCGGCGGCCTTCGACCGCGCCGCGAAAGTCTATCTCGCGCCGGTCTATTTCAAGGAGAACGATCCGATTCCCGAGGGCGAGAGGCTCGACACGCGCGCGCTCGCGCGCGACATCTCGACGCGGGGGCCCAACGCGCTCGCGGCGGAATCGACGGGGCAGATCCTGGACGCGATGCTCTCCGAGGCGCGCGCGGGCGACGTCGCGCTCTTCATGTCCAACGGCCCGTTCGACCGGCTGAAGGAACGCTTCCTCGATTCGCTCAAATCCCGCGCGTAGCGGCGAGCGGGGCGCAGAACCCCCGCCCGCGCGTCACGGATGCTGCAACAAAAGAGCGGCATCCGCGCCGCTCGCTCCCGCAGCCCAACGCGAGGGAAAAAATTAGGCTCGTAGGCGAGGGACCGAAAAAGAACCTTCGTTTCGACGCCTCGTGACGCGACCCGTAGCGTGCGGGTCGATGCGGCCACTGCATGCGCCTCCCTACACTACGGCAGGAACCCGGCGAGGTTAGTTGACAGCAAGTTTATTAGATTTCGTGCAAATCTGCTAAAAGAGCCATGGAATACGGAGGACCCGTAAAGGGGTAGACGCCCCGCCACCGTGACCTTGACGCTTGAGGAAAAGCTCGCGCGCCATAAACAGATGAAAGCGTTGGAAGTGCAACGCCACGAGAAGAGGCGCTCATTGTTCGATGCGCAAAACGACATCGAGCGCCGACGCGACCAGTTCACTACCGAGATCGAGGAAACTGAAACAAGGGGTATCGCTCGCGCCGCTGTTCTCGATCCAGTGGAGTCTTCTGTGAAGGCCGCTAGACAGCGAAAAATTGAAGCGCTCTGCAGAAAAATTTTATGACAGAACCGACGATCATCTGCCCAAACTGCAAAACCGAGATTCGCCTGACCGAATCGTTAGCGGCGCCCCTTATCGAAGCCACACGGAAAGAATACGAGAAACGCCTCGCCCAAAAGGATACCGACGTCGCCAAGCGCGAATCGGCATTGCGCGAACAGGAGAAGGCGCTTGCCAAGGAGAAAGAATCGATCGAGGACCAAGTCGCGGAGCGGATGAAAGGGGAGCGTGAAAAGATTGCGGCCGACGAGGCGCGCAAGGCGAAGCAAACGCTCGCCGTCGACCTCGATCAGAAGAGCAAGGAGATCACGGAACTTCAGGACGTTCTGAAGCAGCGCGACGAAAAGCTCAAGGAAGCGCAGAAGGCCCAAGCCGAACTTTTACGCAAACAGCGGGAACTGGATGACGCCAAGCGGGAACTCGAACTGACGATTGAGAAGCGGGTACAGGAGGGACTCACCGCAACGCGCGATAAGGCGCGCAAGGAAGCCGAGGAGGAGTTAAAGCTCAAGGTCGCCGAGAAAGAGCAGACCATCAAGTCGATGCAAGGCCAGATCGACGAATTAAAGCGAAAAGCCGAGCAAGGTTCTCAGCAGCTTCAAGGCGAGGTCCAAGAGCTTGAACTCGAAGCGTTACTGAGCGCGAAATTCCCGGCCGACAGGATCGAACCGGTGCCCAAGGGCGAGCACGGCGGCGACGTGTTGCACCGGGTTGTTGGGCCGCTCGGCCAGGTGTGCGGCACGATCCTCTGGGAATCGAAGCGCACCAAGAATTGGAGCGATGGATGGCTCACGAAGCTTCGCGACGACCAGCGCGCGGCAAAAGCCGAAATCGCGATCATCGTCAGCCAAGCCCTGCCAAAAGAGGTCGAGACTTTTGACCTCAGAGACGGCGTGTGGATAGCCCACCCGCGCGTTGCCATTCCTGTCGCGGTAAGCATTCGGCAGTCCCTCATTGACCTTGCCATGGCTCGGAAGGCGTCTGATGGCCAGCAAACCAAGATGCAAATGGTCTATCAGTATTTGACAGGGTCAAGGTTCCGGCAACGTGTGCAAGCGATCGTCGAGGCTTTTTCCTCGATGCAGGACGACCTTGCCAAAGAAAAGAAGGCCATCACGAAGCAGTGGGCGAAGCGCGAAGAGCAGATCGACCGCGTGATGCAGGCCACCGTCGGCATGTACGGAGATCTGCAAGGAATCGCCGGCAAGACGCTCCAGGAAATCGAGGGGCTGGACGTCCGTGCATTGGAAGGTCCCTCAAAATGAAATGCGCGACTGAATGACGTAAAGTCTGCCCGTAATTATGCCAAACCTTCAATTTCCTCGCGGCTCTGAATGGCGAAGGTGGGACCTCCACGTTCACACGCCGTATTCAGTCCTCAACAGCGACTTCGGCAGCGACTTCGACCAGTACGCGAAGCGCCTTTTTGAACTCGCAATCCAGAACAAGATCGCAGCAATAGGAGTTACGGATTATTTTTCAATCGAGGGATACAAAGCCCTGAGGGAGCTTCTAAACAACTCCGAGCGGCTCGACCGACTTCTCGGTGCCGACCTTGCGCCTAAGGCGCGCGCGATTCTGTTGTTGCCAAATATCGAGCTTCGAATATCGGTCATCGTTGAAAACAGCAGCGTCAACTTCCACGTGATCTTTTCGGAACAACTTCCGCCCACGGTGATCGAGGAACATTTCCTCCGCGAGCTGGAATTCACGGCACAGTCTAGCCCAGGGGAGTCGGATGAATCATGGTCGCTTACGATTCCTAATTTAGAGGTACTTGGCAGAAAGTTGAAGGAACAGCACGCAGAGTTTAGTGGACAGAGCGACCTCTATGTCGGCATGAAGACTGCCGTCATCGCGCATGAGGACGTCACGAAGGTACTAGAAAAATACCGCTCCCATTTCAAAGACCGCTTCATAATTGTTGTGCCAGCAGATGAGGACCTTTCGGAGTGCAGTTGGGACGGACAGGCCCACAACGTTAGGAAGGTTTTAATTCAAAAGGCCCATATGCTCTTTTCGAGCAATGCTGGCACCAGGGAATTCGGACTCGGGAAAAAGCACCCAACCGTCGCTGACTTCCTCAAAGAGTTCAAGAGTCTAAAACCCTGCATTCACGGCTCCGACGCGCACTCCTATGAATCTCTCTTCGAGCCTGCAGAGGGCCGAAAACTCTGGATCAAAGGAGACCCAACCTTCTTTGGTTTGCGTCAATTGCTCTATGAGCCAGCCGACCGAATTTATGTTGGCAGCGAACCTCCCGAGCTGACACATGTAAATCAAAACACCACGAAATATATTGACGGGATCGAACTTGAACGAAACCCGGATGCAAAGCCAGACGACATCTGGTTCTCGGGCGAAGTACTGTTCAATCACGGACTCGTAGCGATCATCGGCAACAAAGGTAGCGGTAAGAGCGCGCTTGCCGACATGCTCGGTCTTCTCGGCGATAGCCGTAACTCGGAGCATTTCTCATTCCTGAACTCGAGCCGTTTCCTCGACAAAAAGGAAAGGCTGG
>JAKAVX010000183.1 GCA_021827465.1 Deltaproteobacteria bacterium
CGAATCAGCGCACCGCGCGCGAGAACGTCGACGATCTCTGCGATCCGGGCAGCTTTGTCGAGTACGGCCCGCTGGCTATCGCGGCGCAGCGCCGGCGGCGAACCCTCGAAGACCTGATCAAGCGCACCCCGGCTGACGGGCTCGTCGCCGGTATCGGCACGGTGAACCGCGAACTCTTCGGCGAGGAGAACTCGCGATGCATCCTGATGTCGTACGACTACACCGTGCTTGCCGGCACCCAGGGCCAGCAGAACCATCGCAAGAAGGACAGGATGTTCGAACTTGCCGATAAGTGGCAGCTTCCGGTCGTGTTCTTCACGGAGGGCGGCGGCGGACGCCCAGGCGACACTGACAGCCTTGGCGTCGCCGGACTGGACTGTCTTGCCTTCACCTACTGGGGCCAGCTTAGCGGCCTGGTGCCGCTGGTCGGGATCAATTCCGGCAAATGCTTCGCCGGCAACGCCGCGCTGCTCGGATGCTGCGACGTGGTGATCGCGACGGCGAATTCGAATATCGGGATGGGCGGACCGGCGATGATCGAAGGTGGCGGACTGGGAATCTTCCGCCCCGAGGAAGTCGGCCCGATGGACGTGCAGGTGCCCAACGGCGTCGTCGATATCGCGGTCGCAGACGAGGCCGAGGCGGTGCAGGTCGCGCGCAAGTACCTGTCGTATTTCCAGGGCGCGGTCAGCGGATGGCAATCGGTCGATCAGCGGATGCTGCGCGGGATAATTCCCGAGAACCGGCTTCGCATCTACGACGTCCGCTCGGTTATCGAAACGATGGCGGACACAGGCTCGGTGCTTGAATTGCGCAAGCATTTCGGGCTCGGGATGGTAACGGCGCTTATCAGGATCGAAGGACGGCCGCTCGGCGTGATAGCGAACAACCCGTCCCATCTGGCCGGCGCGATCACCAGCGACGGAGCCGACAAAGCCGCGCGCTTCATGCAGCTATGCGACGCGTTCGACATCCCGATCCTGTTCCTGTGCGACACGCCGGGAATCATGGTCGGCCCGGAAGTGGAGAAGACCGCGCTGGTGCGCCATGCGGCGCGGATGTTCGTGGTCGGCTCGAACATAACCGTGCCGTTTTTCACGATAATCCTGCGCAAGGGCTACGGGCTCGGCGCGCAGGCGATGGCGGGTGGAGGGTTCAAGGCTCCCTTCTTCACCGTCTCATGGCCGACCGGAGAATTCGGCGGGATGGGACTGGAAGGTGCGGTGAAGCTCGGCTTTCGCAAAGAGCTGGCCGCGGTCGAGGACCCGGCCGAGCGCAAGAGTCTTTTCGACACGATGGTTGCGCGGATGTACGAGCACGGCAAGGCGGTCAACACCGCCTCGCACTTCGAAATCGACGACGTGATCGATCCCGCCGATTCGCGCCGATGGATCAGCGCGGCGCTGCGCTCGGCGCCCGCGCCCGAGCCTCGCGTCGGAAAGAAACGCCGCTGCATCGACACCTGGTGAATCGCCGCGCATAAGGGCGTTCACCCGGCCGAAACGTCGCGCTGCGGCGCTATCCTGGCGATTTGCCACGAGGCGGTTTTGGGTCGCATCCGCCTGCATGATAAAAGTGGGTTAGTGTAGTGTTCCGGAAATATTCTCACGGCGGGCACAAGTGGCATGAGATTCTTCGCTCCGGCAGCCTCCGCTCAGAATGACAAATAAAAGCAGGCGCTTGTGTCATTCTGAGCGAAGCGAAGAATCTCATTCCACAGACGCGTAAGTCGTTAACTTATCTGCGGAACACCACGTTAGGCGAGGTTTGTCATGCAGCGCGACGGTCGTCATCAGGAGACCCTTGCGATCCTTGTCGGGGGCGGCCCTGCTCCCGGAATCAACGGCGTCATAGCTTCGGCCACGATCGAAGCGGTGAACCGCGGAATGCGGGTTCTCGGATTGCTTGACGGCTACCGATGGCTCGTCAAGGGCGACGCCTCGCACGTGATGGAACTCAACCTCGGCAACGTCAGCCGGATTCACTTCACGGGCGGGTCCATCCTGCGCACCTCGCGCACTAATCCCGCCGGCGACGAGGCCGGCCTCGAGCGCGCGATCGCAACGCTTACCCAGCTCGGAGTCCGCTACCTCATCTGTATCGGCGGCGACGATACGACCTATGGCGCGGCAAAAATCGCCGAGCGCAGCCAAGGTAAAATCGGCGTCGTAACGGTGCCGAAGACCATAGACAACGATCTGCCACTGCCCGAGAACGCACCGACCTTTGGCTTCGAGACCGCGCGCAGCGTCGGCACCACGATCGTCGAGGCGCTGATGGAGGACGCGCGCACGACCGGCAGATGGTACCTCGCGGTCTCAATGGGCCGGAAGTCGGGCTCGCTCGCGCTCAGCATGTGCAAGTCCTCGGGCGCGACGCTTGCGGTCATCCTGGAGGAGTTCGGCGAGCAGAAGTTCGATCTCTCGATGGTCGTGGACATTATCGTCGGCGCGATGATCAAGCGCCTTGCCGTTGGCCGCAACGATGGCGTCGCGATTATCGCGGAAGGAATCGCCGAGCGGGTCGAGACCAACATGCTGCCCGATCTGTCGCGCCTGGCGCGCGACGCGTACGGCCACGTGCGTATCGCGGACATTCCGATAGGCCTGCTGTTGCGCGACCAGTTGCGCGCGACGCTCGAACAGATCGGGATTGACCTGAGCGTGGTTACGAAGGACATCGGCTACGAACTGCGATGCGCCAAGCCGCTGCCCTTCGACATCGAATACACCCGCACGCTCGGTTACGGCGCGGTGCGCTACCTTCTCGGTGGCGGTTCGGGCGCACTAGTCGCGATCACGGGCGGGCGTGTAACGCCGGTCGATTTCCACGATCTCCTCGATCCGGCGACGGGCCGGATACGGGTGCGAATGGTGGACATCGCGACCGAGTCGTACGAAGTCGCGCGCTCGTACATGATGCGGCTCGAGCTCGAGGACTTCGAGGAACCAAAGCTTTCGCGCCTTGCCGCGCAGTCGAGCCTCTCCGCCGAAGAGTTCAAGGCGAGATTCCTTCCTGCCGTGCAGGCGACTAGCTCTCATCGCGGGCAATAAGCGCCGGCGCTCGCGCCGTCGGCGCTGGCGTGCGTCCCCGCGCTTCTCTTGTTCTGCCGCACCCGGCTGCGCTACATCAGCAGAACTTCACGAACGTCCGCTTCAAGGGAACTTCAATGGCAGAGATAAAAAACCGGCAATGGCTGCTGGCCGCGCGGCCGCACGGACAAATCAAGGAAAGCGACTTCCGCTGGAACGAAACCGCCGTCGCTCCGCTCGAAGACGGCCAGGTCCTGGTCCGCAACCTCGCGTTCTCGTTCGACCCGACGCAGCGCGGATGGATGTCGATGGACACCTACATCCCGGCGATCCCGCTCGGGCAGGTGATGCGCGCGGGCGCGATCGGACAGGTCGTCGAGTCGCGCCGGTCGGACTTTGCCAAGGGCGACCTGGTGCAGGGAATGTTCGGATGGGAGGACTACACGGTCAGCGACGGCGGAGGGCTGATGGGCCTGCGCAAGCTCGCGCCCGGCACCGATCCGCTGCTCGCGCTTTCATTGCTCGGCATCACGGGATTGACCGCTTACTTCGGGACGCTCTCAATCGGACAGCCCAGGGCGGGCGATACGTTCGTGGTCTCGGGCGCGGCCGGCGCAACCGGTTCGGTCGCGGGAATGATCGCGAAAATAAAGGGGTGCCGCGTCGTTGGAATCGCCGGCGGAGCGGAGAAGTGCAATTGGCTCACGCGTGAAGCGGGCTTCGACGCCGCAATCGACTACAAGAACGAGAACGTCCGCGAGGCGCTCGCGCGCCACTGCCCCAAGGGAATCGACGTATATTTCGACAACGTCGGCGGCGAGATCCTCGATCTGGTTCTGGCGCGGCTGGCGGACGGCGCGCGGGTAATCCTGTGCGGCGCCATCTCGCGCTACAGCGATCCGAGCGGCGTCTTCGGACCGGGCCCGAAAAACTACTTCAACCTGATCTTCCACGGCGCCCGGATGGAAGGTTTCCTCGTCTTCAAGTTCGCAAAACAGTTTCCCGAGGCGACCGCGGAACTCTCGAAATGGCATGCGGAGGGAAAGATCCTGAACAAGCTCGACCTACAGCGAGGACTCGAGAACGCGCCGAAGACCCTGGCCCGCCTGTTCACCGGCGCCAACTTCGGCAAGCAGCTTCTCAAGCTCGCCGATCCGAACTGACCGGCACGCGTCGCGAGCGGCGGTGCGATGCCGCCGCGCGCGACGCGGACGTTCCTTTCCTACGGCAGGAAACTGTCGACGAGGTTTTGCTTGAGCGAGACGTTAAGCCATCCCCCGATAACGTTTCCGAGCGGCGACCAGGTGAAGCGGATTCGCGTCTCCTCGTCCACCATGTCCGCGATATAAGCCTTCGAACTCATCCCGAGTTCCGTAAGCCGCACCCATCGGTTCGGCTTCAAGGGCGAGCCGGGCTCCTCGGGCACGCGGATCGTTCGCCACGTCCGGTAATGCTTCATGCCGGGCAGTTGCTTGCCTTCGCGGGTGTGATGGCCGAGATACCAGTCCTCGCCGTCGACCAGCGAAATCCCCGGTGGATAGGAGAAGCAGTAGCTGTCGATGAAGATTTCCTCGTCCTCGTCGATAACCGGCCTTCCCTTCGGCCACCAGAGTTGCAGCGTCATGTACTTGTACTGCTGCTGCGGGGCGTCGCGCAGCAGGTCGAATTCCGGCTCCTCGTTAAGAAACATGCACTCGAATTCGCCGAATCCAAGTTTCCCCGGCGCCGCCGGAGTCCAGAGTCCGGGCGCGGAACGGTACGCGGACTGCCATGCCTCGAAGTTCTCGAAGCAAAGCTCGGTTCTGCGCACGAATTGATCGAACGGGGTGGGCGCGCCGGAACTCGGATACGGGATGCCGACGTTGACCTGCGGCCACGATCGGTAGCGCACCACGCCGCGCAGCTTTTTTGCCTGCGGCACATGCTCGCCGAGGTACCAGGCCTCGCCGTCCGCGCGTGAAACCCCCGTTGGATAATTGAAACAGTGAACGAACCGGATCATTTGCCCTGCCTCCATGCACCTGCGATCGCTTCCGCCATTCTCATTGCTGGTCAATCTTTCGAATCGCGCCGGCGCGAGCCGTCGCCGCCGAGCGCGCACGACACTTCGAGCCAATCCTGAGCCGAATCAGCCTCGAACTGCAAACGCGCTCGCTGACCCCCTTTCCGCAAGCCAACTCGTGCCCCTTGCTTCTTGATGGCGAGATATTGATAATGATTATCAATAACGAGCGTGGCTTGCGGCTTGTCCGTTCCAGTGCCTGCCACGCCGATGAGCGCGCTGAAAATGTCACTTAATCAGGTTCCCAGCGGCCAAGGGGCCGTGATCAGAGAGATCAACGCCGGCGAGCATCTGTTGCAGCGCATGATTGCGCTCGGTCTTCGGCGCGGACGCAGGGTTTTCGTGATTCGCCGCGCGAATTACCAGGGTCCCCTGCACGTTCGCGTAGGAATGACGGAGATGATGATTCGGCGCAGTGACGCCGACACTGTCGAAGTGGCCGTCGACGCCTGAAATGAAACGCGTCGCAATCGTGGGCATGCCCAACACGGGCAAGTCCACGTTCTTCAACCGGCTGACGGGCTCCAACGCGCGTGTTGCCAACTGGCCCGGTATCACGGTCGATATACAGGTCGCGAAAATCCCTCTCGACGGCGGTCTCGCGGAAGTCGTCGACCTTCCGGGAATCTACAGCCTGCACGGTTCCTCAGACGACGAGATGGTGGTGTGCCGGTTCCTGGAACGGGAGCCGGTAAACCTGTGCGTGGTGCTGTTGCACGCCGCCCAGCTCGACCGGCAGTTGACCCTTGCGCTGCAACTGAAGGCGCTCAAGCTGCCGCTCCTGATGCTTCTCAACATGGCCGATGAGGCCGAGA
Source organism: Deltaproteobacteria bacterium (assembly GCA_021827465.1). The sequence goes on from JAKAVX010000183.1 coordinate 5,910, forward strand.
CGCTCGGAGTTCGAATCGACACCGCGAAGCTCTCCGCGGCGCTCGGCTTTCCGGTCCAACTGATGAGCGCCAAGTACGGCGAG
>JAKAVX010000184.1 GCA_021827465.1 Deltaproteobacteria bacterium
CAGTCTATCGAGGTCGGCATGGCGCCGTTCGGCTCGGGAGTTTGCATGATGGCCCTGTCCGAGGCACTCGAGCAGGCGTAACGGCATCTTCCCGCGCGAGAACAGGCAGGCGCACGATGGCGGCGAAAAAGGTGGTCATTCTGCCCGGTGACGACGCGGCGCCGGAGGCGGTGGCGGCGGCGATGGAAGTCCTCGGCGCGATGAAGCTCGATATCGAGTACGTGCAATTTCCGCCGGGCGAGCAATGGAGGCGTGGCGACACCGAGCTCAAGGCGCGCGCGGCGATCGATGCCTCGGACTCGACGCTGTTCGGCGCGACTTCGGGCAAGACCAACGCGATATTGCATCTCCGATGGGGCCGCCAGACCTACGCGAACGTGCGTCCCGCGCGCTACATGAAGGGTGCGCTGAGCCCGCTTCGCTCGCCCGAGGGTATCGACTTCGTAATCGTGCGCGAGAACCTCGAGGACCTTTATATGGGTCTGGAAGGCCCGCTCTCCGATCTTCGGCCACTCAAGGCGCAAAGCCGCTTCCTGCGCGCTCCGCTCGACACCTCCGCCGAAGGCCGCTACGCGATCAAGGTTATCACCGAGCGCAACACGCGGCGCGTCGCGGCCTTTGCCTGCGAACTCGCGCTCAAGCGAAAGCGCGCGGGCGGACGCGGCAAGGTCACCTGCACCTCGAAGTACAACATGCTGCGCGAATCCGACGGCTTTTTCCGCGCGATCGTCGAGGAAACCGTCGCGGGCTGTCCCGAATTGCAGTACGAGCAGTTCATCGTTGACGACTTTGCGCGCCGTGTCGTTCAGTCGCCGCACGAACTCGACGTCGTAGTCGCGCCGAACCTCTACGGCGATATCCTGTCCGACGCCGCCGCCGGCACAGTGGGCGGACTCGGCGTTGCTCCCAGCGGATGCTACGGCGAGGACTACGCCTACTTCGAATCGGTCCACGGAACCGCGCCCGATATCCAGGGCCTCGGCATCATCAACCCGACCGCGACCATCCTGTCCGCAGCGATGATGCTCGAATACCTGGGATTCGCCGAAGCGTCGACCCGGCTCGAGCGCGCGGTGCGCACGATTTACGCGGAGGGTAAAACGCTGACGCCGGATCAGGGCGGGCGCGCGAAGACGGGCGAGATCGCGCGTGCGGTCATCGCGAAGCTTTAGCGTGTTTCAGTCGGAATCGGACGCGCGGGATTGCGCGGCCTTGCGCCGCGCCCACCAGAAGACGTCGCAAAGCGCACCGCATGCGGCGAAACAGACCTCGGGCGGACCACCGGTTTCGGTCTCCGCCGCGCGCGTATCGGGCTTTTCCCTCTCGCTCTTCACGCGGTTCATGATAGGTGAAGCGCCGGCGCGGCGGAAACCCGCCGCCTCCGCGATCCGACTAATAAAAGCGCTTCTCGCCGGGCGGACGCGTCTTCCATCGGCGATGGATCCAGTTCCAGTGGCCGGGATGACGCCGGATCATCTCCTCTATCACGTTGGTGATTCGCTGCGTGTTCTCGACCACGCACGCTTCCTTGTCCGCGCCGGTCGCCATCTCCACCACCGGCCAAACGACGATCCGATGACGCGTCGTGTCGCCCTCGCGCACCATGAAGGCCGGCACGACCGGCACCGAGGCCGCGGTCGCCAGCCGCACCAGGCCATCGCTGGTCGAAGCTTTCATTCCGAAGAAATCCACGAACACTCCGCGCCTTACGTCGAGGTCGAGTGCGATAGCGACGTGGCGGTTCTCGCGCAGCGTCTGGAACATCGCGCGCCCACCCTTCTTGCGCGTGATGATCTGGTTTCCCAACCGGGTGCGCGCATCGTTGACCAACGTGGCGATCAGCGGATTTCTAAGCGGACGCTGCACGATTGCGAGACGGTAGCCGTACGCGGAATGCGCCAGCGCGAGCAGCTCGAAGTTGCCGAAGTGGGCGGTAACGATAAGGGCTCCGCGCCCGTCGGCAATCTCAAGTGCACGATTCAGGTTCTCCAGCGTGTCGTAAGTTACGTAGCGCTCGATATTGCCGCGATTGAAGTCCGAGAAATGGGTAAACTCGGCGAGCATCCGACCCCAGTTGCGGTACATTTCCCGCAAGATCCCGAGCCGCTCGGTATCGCTCTTTTCGGGAAACGCGATACCAAAATTGCGCATCGCAATCGGCCGGTTGAACCGGTCAATCCGCGCCACGATATTGCCGAGAGCCGCGCCGAACCTGACCGCCCTGTCGAGCGGGAGCGCGGCCAGCCCACGCGCCAAGGCCGCAATACCGGCGTATTCGACCCTGGCCTGTAACGCGCCTATCTGCCGAGGCATCCGCTAGAGCAGGTTCCCAGAGACACAGGCGGGGCGCAAGCAGCTCTCGGCGCGGCGCCACGGCATCATCGTGCAAACGCTACCCATCAAAGCCGCGGGTCTCTCCAAGCGACCGGCGCAGATCACCCAAGCGCTCCCATCGCCCGCATCACGGGGTCGTGGGGTTGATCACGCGGGTGTTGAGCGGCGTCGAACTGCCGGCCGGCGGAGCGTTCAGATGGTTGCCGCCTCCGAGCACCGCACCGTACTGCGAGTTCAAGTCCTGCTGCGGCGACACCGGGACCGAGAAGCTCGGCTTGTAGAGCTGGCGGACCTGCGACATGGGCATCCGATGCATCTCGCGCGGCCCGATTCCCTTGATGAATTTCCATCGCTGGTCGAGCGACAGCGCGCGCAGGTCGTTTTCGTTCATGATGATGTGGGGCGTCAGGAACACCAGCAGATTGTCTTTCTGCGTGCTCCTCTGGGTGTTGCTGAACAGGTTCCCCAACACCGGAATATGGGAAACCCACGGAATGCCCTGAAGCTGGTTCTGCTCCTGAGTGGACATCAATCCGCCCACCACCGCGGTGCGGTTGTTTTGCACCAGCACGGTCGTCGACGCGGCGCGAATCGTGGTTGTGGGACCGAGCGAGTTGTTGATCGTGCCGGCGAGAACGTTCGAGACCTCCTCGTAAAGGTCGAGCTTCACGTAGCCGCCCTGGGAGACCTGCGGGACGATATCCAGGGTGATGCCGACGTTCTGGCGATCGACCGAGTTGAAGATTTGGCCGGGCAGACCCGCGTTGGCCGCCGCCGATCCGACGAATGGCAGATTTTCTCCGACGACGATCATCGCCTCTTCGTTGTCGGCGGTAAGCAGCGTCGGCGCGGAGAGCACGTTGGCGTGCTGGTCGGTCTCCAGTGCGGTCATCAGCGCGATGTCGCACGGCACCGCCATCGTTCCGCTTGCACCGGCGGTCAGGCCGCTTGCAACCGTGCTTGCGACGGCGGCCGGAATGCTGCAGGTGCTGCCCGAGGCAAGGCCAAGTCCGAGCCCCGTCAGGCCGAGCGGATTTCCAAGCGCGCTCTGGAGCTGGCCGAAATTGAGCTCGCCTATTCCAAGGGTGCTTCCTGAAAGAGCGGCTGCGGAACTGAAGTTGATTCCAAGGTCACGCTCGAAATCCGCGCTGATCTCCACAATTATCGCCTGGACGAAGACCTGGACCCGTGGAACGTCCAGTTCCGAGATGATTTTCCGAAGCGTGACGTAATCCTGCGGCAAGGCGCTGATAACCAGCGAGTTGGTCGCCGGATCGGCGGTCACGCTGACCGGATTGGAGAACTCCGCGGTCTTGCCGGTAGTAGCCGCGGTGACGCCGGTCGCCTCTGCAGCGCTGTTGCGCGACCCCATCCCCATCCCGCCTCCCATGCCGGACATCATCCCGCCGCCGTAACCGCCGAAGCCGCTGCCGCTCATGCCGCCCATCCCGCCCATGCCACCCATGCCGCCCATCCCGCCCATCATGCCGCCAGCGCCGCCGCCAAGTCCCGGGTTGTAGGAACCGTTGAACATCCCCATCGAGCTTCCGCGCCCGAGCGAACCCATGCCCGTCTGCGGCGTGAGGCCGGAGATGCCGCTGCCGCCACCGAGCAATCCGTTGAGGACCTGGACGATCTCGGCCGCCTGCGCATTCTTAAGATGGTACACGTGGATTCGCGACGTCTCCGCGGGCGATTCCACGTCGAGCTTGGCGATGATGTCCTCGATGTGGTGCATCTTGATGGGCGGGGCCATAACGATGAGCGAATTGGTCCGCTCGTCCGGAATCACCCTGAAACCGCCCGACGGTCCGGTCGCCGCGGGAGCGACCACGCCCTGCATCGGACGCGGCATGATCCGGCGTTGGGGACCGCCGCTGGCTCCCTCGGTGACGCCGAGAATCTGCCCGATTTCCGGCGCAAGCTCATCCGCGAAGGCATAGTTGAGCGGGATGACCTTGAAGTTCTGTTGCAGGCCCTGAACGTCGAGGCTGCCGATTATCCTGAGCAGGCGCTCGACGTTGTAGGCGTCGTCGGTGAGGATGAGGGTGTTGTCCTGTGGATAGGCGACGACGAGGCCGTTGCGCGAGACCATCGGCTGGATTACTCCGACCAGGGTGGCCGCCTCCACGTTGCGCAGCTTCACCATCCGGGTCACATACTGATCGCCCTGCGTCTGCGCCGGTTGCTGCGACTGGGTGAGGGTGGCCGACTGGCGCACCACCGTGGCCGGAACGATCTTGATCACCTTTCCGACCGGGACGGTTGCGTAGCCTTTCAACTGCAGGACGGACTGGAAGATTCGATAGGCCTGCTCGGGGGTCACCTTGGTTGGTGAGATGATGCTGACCTTGCCCCGCACGCTTTCATCGAGGATAAAGTTCTTGCGGGTGATTTCACTGATGAATTTGGCCAGGACCGGAAGTTCGACATTCTGGAAGTTCATGGTGACGAAGCGCTTGGGCGCGGTCTCTTCCTGCCCGGCCCCTACCATGACGGCCGATATCCACAGGGACATCGTGACAATAATTACGCCGACAAACGCCGGCCCCAGCATGCGCCGCATCGGAATCTCCTCCGAACTCCTGAGGATGCCGCGCGCAAGCTTAGTGCACGACCGTGAGGCTGGCAACCTTGCGGACGCATTGAGGCGCAGGCGCGTTTCAAGTGTCCGTCAGTTTCCGCCCGTTACTTTGCGGCAGACAAGACCGATGCGTCACGATCTCAATTGCAATGGCTGGACGCGTCAGAGAGGATTGAAGATAGCCGGGACCGCCTGTGGTCTCATTACGTCAGCCATTCGGTGCGCTTCGAGTATCTCATAGGCATCCGCTACCTGCGCTCGCGCCGGCGCGAGCGCTTCGTCTCGCTCATCGCGATAATTTCGCTGGCGGGTGTGACGCTGGGCACTTTCGTCCTGACGCTCGCGCTTTCGATGATGAGCGGGTTCCAGGAGGATTTACGCGCGCGGCTGCTCGCCTTCACGCCGCAGGTAACCGTCGAGCGCACCGACGCCGGGGTCTGGAACCCGGGTTCCCTCCAAAAGCGAATCGCTGCGATACCCGGCGTCACGGCGGTGGCCCCGTTCGTCTCCTCGCAGGTGATGGTGGTGGCGGGCACCGGCTCGGCGGCGCCGTCCTATGTGTCGGGTGGAATTCTGCGCGGGGTCGTCGCGGACCATAACGCGGTGCTGACCGAATTGAGAAATACCCTGACCGGAGGCAGCCTCGAAGCGCTTGCGACGACCCATCCGGTTGCGATCACCGAACAGGGCAAGCCACGCGTGGTGGAATTGCAGGGCGCAATCGTGGGAAAAACCCTCGCCTTCGACCTGGGGCTCAAGATCGGCGATCCGATACTGCTGATTTCGCCAAGCAGCCTGGGCGCGGGCGGAATCGGTGGTCCAAGGCTTCGCCGTTTCGTCATCTCGGGGTTCTTTCATTCCGGAATGTATGAATTCGACTCGAGTCTGATATTCGTATCGCTGAAGGCCGGGCGCGCTCTTTTGGCCGACGATCCGCAGCTCGAAACCGGGCTCGAACTGAAACTCGCGGACATGTTCGACGCACCCCGCGTGGCGCGCGAGATCAGGTCGATGGCGGGCTCCGGCTTCAAGGTTTCCGA
>JAKAVX010000185.1 GCA_021827465.1 Deltaproteobacteria bacterium
GCCCGAGGAGGTGTCGGGCCTGGTCGCGTTTCTCGCCTCCGGCCGCGCGGCCTATATCACGGGCGCGTCGATCGACGTGGGCGGCGGTTCCGGGATGCACGTGTGAGCGATTCAGGCCGGGCGTGCGCGCACGGGATTTCGCTGCGGCTCGACGGCGATTTCGACCGGGCACACATGCGGCGGCGATTTGACGACGTGCATCACCGCGGCTGCGACATCCTCGGCCGAGAGCATCAGGCCGCGGTCGAGCCGCTTGTTTGGCGGAATCAGCGGCGTATCGACCAGTCCCGGAACTATCACTGACACCTTGATTTCGCGCTCTCGCAATTCGGCGAACGAAGCACGCGTGAACGCGACCAGTCCGGCCTTGGTCGCGGCGTAAACCGCTTCGCCGGCGGAAGTGGTGCGCGCCGCCGCCGAGGCGATATTGACGATTGCGCCGCCGCCCTGCCGGGCCATCCGCGCCGCCGCCATCCGGGCCAGCGCAATCGGCGCGCGCAGGTTAACCGCGAGCATCCGGTCCTGGTCCGCGGGCGAAAGCCGTTCAAGGGGAGTGCGCGGCGGCGCGAATCCGGCGTTATTGACCAGCACGTCAATCCGGCCGAAGCACTCCATCGCAGCGTCGAACAGATTTTCCGGGCCGTCGGGGTCCGCCAGATCGACCAGCACGATAAGGGCTTGTTTGGGAGAAAGCTCGCTCAGCTTTCGGGTTTCTTCGAGTTCGCCGCGGGTCCGCGCCGCGATACATAGCGAATAGCCATCGCGCGCGAGCGCAAGCGCGATCGCCCTGCCGATTCCGCGCCCCGCGCCTGTTACTATTGCAAGGCGATTTGCTTCCGGCGATGGCAATATGGCGGTTCCTTCGGCCTTGTCTCGAACGGTGCTTGCACCATCTCGGCGAGTTGCACAGACTCCTCATAATAATCCGTCCGAGAAGCACGCGGCTACAGGCCGGGGCGTCCGGAGGCGGCGATGGCGGGGGAACACGATGAACCGCGAGGTATTTCGCGAGTACGATATACGGGGCGTGGTTGAGCGGGATTTCGACGACGATTTCGTACGCGATCTCGGCCGCGCCTACGCAACCTTTCTGCATCGTGCCGGCAAGAAAAGAATCACGCTCGGCCGCGATTGCCGGCTGAGTTCCGATCGTCTGCGCGATCTTCTGCTCGAGGGGATTCTGCCGAGCGGAATCGATGTCGTCGATGTCGGCGTGGTGCCGACTCCGCTGCTGTACTTCTCGATGCTGCACTGGAAGATGGACGGCGGCGCGATGATAACCGGGAGCCACAACGCGGCCGACTACAACGGCTTCAAGCTCGGCGTCGGCCCGACGACGATCTTCGGCCAAGACATCCAGAAGGTCGCCGACATTATCGAGCGCCGCGAGTTCGTAAGCTCCGGCCGGCGCGGGACGCTCGGCGAAAAGCCCGTCCTGCCCGAATACCGCGAGTACCTGAAGGCGAACATCAAGCTCAAGCCCGGGCTCAGGGTCGCGGTTGACGGGGGCAACGGATGCGGCGGCGCGGTCGCGGCGCCGTTGATGCGCGAGATGGGCGCGAAGACCGAGGAACTCTATATCGAGATGGACGGGCATTTCCCCAACCATCATCCCGACCCGACCGTCGAAGAGAACATGCGCGACCTGATCGCGCTGGTGAAGCAGAAGAAGGTCGATATCGGGATCGCCTACGACGGCGACGCGGATCGGGTCGGCGCGGTGGACGAGAACGGCAGGATCGTGTGGGGCGACGAGCTGATGGTCGTCTTCGCACGCTCGATCCTGAAGGAACGCCCCGGCGCGACCTTTATCGCCGACGTCAAATGCTCGCAGCGCATGTACGACGATATCGCGCGCCACGGCGGACGCCCCGTGATGTGGAAAACCGGCCATTCGCTGATCAAGAGCAAGCTCAAGGAAGAGCACGCGGCGCTCGCCGGCGAGATGAGCGGTCACATGTTCTTCGCCGATCGCTACTATGGCTTCGACGACGCGGTTTATGCGTCTTTCCGGCTGCTGGAGATTGTGAGCCGCGAGGGCAGGGGACTCGCGCAATTGCTGGCCGATCTGCCGCGCACCTGTTTCACGCCCGAGATTAGGCTCGACTGTCCCGACGATCGCAAGTTCGACGTGGTGCGCAAGGCCGCCGAGTATTTCTCGAAGCACTACGAGGTAATCACGATCGACGGCGCGCGCGTGAAGTTTCCCAACGGATGGGGCCTGGTGCGCGCCTCCAATACGCAGCCCGCGCTGGTCCTGCGCTTCGAGGCGTCGGACGAAAAGAGCCTCGGCGAGATCCGCTCGGTCTTCGAAGGCAAGCTCAAGGAACTGGGGGCGATGTGAAGCGGGCAGGGGGCGCGAAGACAAAGCCGAAACGCGACGAACAAGCCGCCGCACTGATAATCGCAGGCGGGCTCGGGACTAGATTCTGGCCGGCAAGCCGCGAGGAACGGCCCAAGCCGCTGTTCTCGATTGGCAAGGGTTCGACGCTGCTTGGCGACACGATCGCAAGGCTCAAGGCAGTGGTGCCGCGCGAACGGATTTTCGTGCTCGCCACAGCCGCGCAGAAAAACGCTTTCCGAAAAGCGCTCAAGGATCTCATTCCCGCGGCCAATCTGATTCTCGAACCCGAGGGACGCGGCACCGCCGTCGCGATCGCCTACGGCGTGGCGGTGATACGCGGGCGCGTGGGCGAATCCACGGTCGCGGTGATGCCGGCCGACCATTACATCACGCCGCCCGAGGGATTCCGCGAGACGCTTCGCGAGGCGATCGGGCTCGCGCGCGGAAAAAAATCAATCGTCGTGATCGGCGTTCCGCCCAACCGGCCCGAGACCGGCTACGGATACCAGGAAGTCGGCGCAGCGGTTGACGGCGGCTTTCGCGTGAAGCGGTTCGTCGAGAAGCCGTCGCTTGCCGTGGCGCGCCGGATGCTCAAGTCGGGGCGTTTTCTATGGAACGCCGGGATGTTCGTGATGGACACGGCGACGCTGCACGAGGAATTCGAGGCGCATTGTCCGAAGCTTGCCGAGGCGATGGATACGCTCGGGCGGATGCGCGCCGGCGCGGTCGCGCGCGCCTATCGCGGATTCGATCTCGATTCGTTCGATCGGGTGGTGGTCGAGAAAAGCCGGCACATCCTTGGCGTACGCGCGCGTTTCGAATGGCACGACGTCGGCACCTGGGAAGGACTTTGGGAAGCGATGGGCGGGCGGGCGGAGAACGTGCTGGTGGGTGAGGTGCTCGCGTTCGAGTCGGACGGCGTGCTCGCGCACAGCAGTTCGCGCCTGATGGTGCTGCTCGGCGTCAAGGATATCGTCGCGGTGGACACTCCCGACGCGCTGCTTATCATCGACCGCGCCCGTTCGCAGGAAACCCGCCGCGTGACCGAGGAGCTGAAGCGCCTCGGCCTGTCCCATTACCTGTAGCCGCGCCCGTGCGGCGATTGCCCCGGCGTCGAAGTTGCGCGCCCGCCGCTCGCTTTCCGTTCGCGGGTGCCTTCTCCTATCATCGTCGGCAGCAATTCGTGCGCGGGGCATCTGCGATGGAAATCAATGCGGTCGAAGTTAAGAAGCCGGCCGACACAAATGTGATCGTCGGCCAGGCCCACTTCATCAAGACGGTCGAGGACCTCTACGAAGCGATCGTGCAGGCGGTTCCGGGCGTCAAGTTCGGGCTGGCCTTCTGCGAGGCGTCGGGTCCGTGCCTGATACGCCATACCGGGACCGATCGCGAACTCGAGGACGCCGCCGTCGCCGCCGCGGATGCGATCGGCGCGGGGCATGTCTTCATCGTGATTCTCGGTAACGCTTTCCCGATAAACGTGCTCAATCAGATAAAGGCCGTTTCCGAAGTCTGCACCGTCTTCTGCGCGACGGCCAACGCGGTCAAGGTGCTCGTCGCCGGCGACAAGAGCGGACGCGGAGTCGTCGGGGTGATCGACGGCGCACCGCCCAAGGGCGTCGAGGGCAGCGCCGAGCAGACCGAGCGGCGCGAGATGCTGCGCCGTTTCGGCTACAAGCAGTAAGCGTTATGGGACGCGAGAAAGTTCCTGCGCTTGTTTTGTCCGGTGCGGGCCTGGTGTCGCCGCCCTTTTGAGGCCGCTATACTTATCCTTGCGCGCTCGCGCATCATCGTTGGGCGCGCGGACGAACCGGGCTGGAGGAGTTAGTACGGCGTGCGGAGATGGTTCCCGAAGTGGCGCAAAGGCGGCCGCAAGCGCAAGAAGAAGGGCAAGGGCGCGGCGCGGTTCTCGCGGCTTCGCCTCGCGGCGGGCGCGGCTTTCCTGCTGCTCACGTTTGGAACCGGATTTTACCTCGCGCAGCTTTATATCCAAATCTCCGCGCTTATCGCCGAGCGACAGGCCGCACTCACCTCAGCGATCTACTCGTCGCCGACAGTTCTTCGCGCGGGCGACGATACCGAAAGGCTTCGCCTTTTCGATCGCCTCGCCCATCTTAGCTACACGCAAAACCCGAAGGTTGACCGTCCGGGCGAATATTTCGCCGAACCCGGTCTGGTAAGGATTTATCTTCGCGCCTTTCGCGCCGGCGTTGACGACTACCCGGCCCGGATAATCCGTCTCGCGCTCGACGGCACGCGGATCGTCACGGTCGCGGATCGTTACGGCGTCGCGATTCGGGATGCGGCCCTCGAACCCGAGGTGATCGGGCGGCTTTTGCCCGGCGCGCCTGCCGAGCGGGTCGAAGTCTCGCTCAGTGAGCTCAAGCCGTTCTTCGTAAAGGGGCTTGTCGCGACCGAGGATCGATGGTTTTACTACCATCCGGGCTTCGATCCGATCCGTATCGTCGAAGCCGCGATCAAAGACCTGCGAACGGGCCATCTGGTCGAGGGCGCGAGCACGCTGACGCAGCAGCTTGCGCGCACGTTCCTTCAGAATCGCGCGCGAAACTTCTCACGCAAGTTCAAGGAACTGGCGGTCGCGCTGGTGCTCGAAGTGCGGCTTACCAAGAACCAGATCCTCGAGCGCTATATCAACGACGTTCCGATGGGCGAGTACCACGGCACGCCGATCGTCGGGCTTCCGCTCGCGGCGCGTTACTTCTTCAACAAGGACCTGAGCGAGGTGACGCCGACCGAAGCCGCGACGCTTATCGGGATGATCCGCGCGCCGACGCTCTACGATCCGCGTCGCCATCCTGAGGCCTGCCGAATCCGGCGCGATACGGTGCTGCACACGATGCTCGACGCGGGCGTGATAGACCGCAGCGCCTATGTTGCGTCGGTCGCCTCGCCGGTTCAGGTCGCGGCGACGCCGGGGATTCGGCGCGCGCCGTATTTCACCGATTACGTGACGGACTTCGTCAAATCGATTCCGGGGCTCGACGGCAGGCTCAAGGGGCTTAAGGTCTATACGACGCTCGACACCGAGATGCAGGCCGACGCGCAGGACGCGCTCGAGAATAATCTGAAACGTATCGAGCGGGCGCGGCCGAGGCTTCGCCGCCGCGACCGGTTGAAGCGGCTTCAGAGCGCGATGGTGGCGCTCGATCCAAATACGGGCGCGATTCTCGCGATGGTCGGCGGGCGCAACTACGCGGCGAGCCAGTACAACCGGGTGACGACGGCGCTTCGCCAGCCCGGTTCGGCGTTCAAGCCGATCGTCTACCTGTCGGCGCTCGATCCGAGCCGATCGCCGTTTAGTCCAGCGATGACGCTCGCTTCGATACTTCCCGACCGTCCGATGTCGTTCAACGGATGGACGCCGGAGAACTACGAGCGCACCTATCACGGGCAGGTGACGGTCGCCGAGGCGCTGTTCGACTCGCTCAACGTCCCGACCGCTTATCTCGGCAGCAGGCTCGGACCGCCGCTGATGATTCGCACCGCGCACGAGATGGGGATCCATGAGAATCTGCCGCGATACCTTCCGATTGCGATCGGTGCGGGCGACACGACGCAGCCCGACCCC
>JAKAVX010000186.1 GCA_021827465.1 Deltaproteobacteria bacterium
CGGAGTTCAACCTGGAAGCGTCGGGCGGCCTCGAAGCCGCGGAGAATCGCTACCGCAACCATCATGTGGGAATCGCGCGGCGGCTGCCCGGGCTTCGCAATTACGTGATCGGCAGGCTCGGCGCGAACGGCGCGAAGCCCGATCGCTACCGGATGGCGCTTCTTGCGTTCGACTCGGTCGAGGCGTTCCGCGCGGCTTATCGGTCTCCGGTCGGCAAGGAACTGGTCGGCGACGAAGAGGCGACGATACGCGACGCGCGGGTCTATCGGCTGGAGGCGAGAGTCGAAGTCTGAGGCCGCGCGCGGGCGACCCGCGGTTGTTCGCATGGGCGCGCCGGGGCAAATATCATTGCGGCGATGTTTCCGCGATCGGCTGGTATCCTGATTCCGCTTTTCTCGCTCAGGACCGAGGACGACCTCGGGCGCGGCGAGATCATGCAGATGTCCGCGATGATCGATTTCGCCCTTGCGATGGGCCATCGCGTGATCCAGTTGCTTCCGATCGACGAGACCGCGCCGGCCGAGACAAGTCCGTACAACGCGCTGAGCGTGTTCGCGATCGACCCGCTCTATATCTCGGCCTCCGAGCTTGCGGGAGTCGGCCGGCTCGCGCTCCGGCGCGCGCGCAAATCCGCGAACGCGTTGCCCGACCCGTCTTCGAATGATCCGTCGCCGACGGCGCGCTTCGTGCCGCGGGCGGTTTACGTTGCCGCCAAGCGCGAGCTTCTCCAGCGCGCGTTCGAGACGTTCTCCTCGCGTGCCCGCCGCGCCGAGCGCGCAGCTTTCGACGATTTCGTCCATCAGAACTCGTACTGGCTCGACGATTACGCGCTGTTTCGCGCACTGAAGGATCGCTTCGAGTTCCGAAGCTGGGAGGAGTGGCCAGGCGGCCTCGCGGGCCGCGAGCCGGGTGCGATGGCGATTGCGCGGCGCGAGCTCGGCGCGGAGGTGACGAGGTATCTGTACTTCCAGTTCGTCGCGCATCGGCAATGGAACGCGATTCGCGAGTACGCCCGCGAGCGCGGCGTCTTTATCGGCGGCGATCTGGCATTCTCGCCCTCGCGCGACAGCGCCGAGGTGTGGGCGCATCAGGAGATGTTCGACCTGTCGCGCACCGTCGGCACCCCGCCGGACCAGTTCAACCGCAAGGGGCAGCGATGGGGACTGCCGATGCCGAACTGGGACGCCATGCGCGCGGAGGGTTTCGAGCTGTGGCGCTCGCGCGTGCGCCATGCGCGCGCTCTGTACGATCTCCTGCGCGTGGATCACGTGGTCGGGATGTACCGCACGTTTTCCTTCGGCGCCGATCCCGACGATCGCGGAACCTTCTTTCCGCAAAGCGAAGACGACCAACGCGCCCAGGGTGAAGCCGTTATCCGCGCGACCCTGGAGGAAGCGCCCGACGCGCTGATTATCGCCGAGGATCTCGGCACCGTTCCGCCCTGGGTTCGCCGGTCGCTAAGCGCGCTCGGAGTTCCCGGCTACAAGGTGATGCTGTGGGAGCGCGAATGGGACACGCCGGGCGAGCCGTTCATCAGCCCGCACGACTACCCGGAGCTTTCGCTCGCGACCACCGGCACCCACGACACCGACGCGCTCGTCGTATGGTGGCGCGAATGCCCGCTCGAGGATCGGGTGAAGCTGATACACGCGCTCGGTCTCGACGGCCGCGTGCATCCCGAGGCTCCGCTGAAGGACGCCGCGCTCGATTCGGTGATTGAAGCGCTGTACGCCGGGCGCTCGATCGTCGCGATTCTTCCGATTCAGGATCTGTTCGGATGGGAGGCGCGCGTCAACCGGCCGGGCACTATCTCGGATACCAACTGGACTTACCGGCTGCCGCTTTCGATCGAGCGGATGTCCGAAAGCGAAGCGATCCGAAGCCGCCAGCGTATCCTGCTGGAAATCGCAATGCGCACCGGCCGCTTGGGGCCATGACTGCGGGCGGCTGATTATCGCACGCAGGCAACCGCTTGCCGCCGATATTTGCTGCGTCTGCCGAAACGGCTATCTTTTGCGGGTGATGGAGAACGGAGGCAGGGGTGTCGGAGAGGTTGGCAAGGTCTCTTTGTCAGTAATCGTTCCCGTCTACAACGAGCGATACCTTGTCGCGGAATCGCTCGCGCGGCTCAAGATTCTCGAAAAAGCTCCGCTCATTTCGCAGATTGAGGTGATAGTCGTCGACGACGGATCGAGCGACGGCAGCGCCGAGGTTATAAGCGCTTTTGCGCGCGAGTGCGACGCCAAGGACGGTTGCGCTGAAAGTGACGCCGGGGCGGCGCGGATATCGTGGATATTCCTGCGCCACCAGAGCAACCGTGGCAAGGGTAACGCGATCCGGACCGGGCTCTCGCGCGCAACGGCCGACACCGTGGTAATCCACGATGCGGATCTCGAGTACGACCCCGCGGACATCGTGCGAATGGTCAGGGCGTACGTGGAGAACCAGGCGGATGCGGTCTTCGGCTCACGGTTCGCCGGCGGCGAGGTGCGGCGCGCCATGTTCTTCCGTCATGAACTCGGCAACCGGGCCCTGACGTTCCTGTGCAACCTTGTCTCGAACTTGAACCTGACCGACGTCTGGACCTGCTACAAACTGGTCAGGACCTCGTTGCTCAAGTCGATTCCGCTGGTCAGCAACGACTTCCGAATCGAGCCGGAGATAGCTATCAAGCTTGCCAAGCGGGAAGCGCGAGTTTTCGAGGTGCCGATAAGCTATTACGGCCGGACTTATCGCGAAGGCAAAAAAATCGGATGGCGCGATGGTGTTCGTGCGCTTCTCGCGATCACTCGCTTTGGCGCAAGCGACTACGTCTATTGCGAGGACAGCTACGGGAGCCAGATACTCGGACGGCTTGCCCGAGCGCCGCGCTTCAATCTCTGGATGGCGGATACGATCCGGTCGCTGTGCGGCGATCAGGTGCTGGAAATCGGCAGCGGGGTGGGCAACCTGGGACGCGCCCTGATGCCCCGGGCGAAGTACGTCGCCAGCGACGTTAACCCGCTGTATCTCCAGACCTTGAGCAATCTCTCGATCGGCCGGCCTTATCTCACGGCTGCATATTGCGACGTCAACGACTTGAGTTCGTTCCCGGTCATGTCCGGCGGTTACGATACCGTAGTCTGCCTCAATGTAATCGAGCACGTGGACGACGATCGAGCTGCGCTCACGAACATCAAGTCGGTACTTTCGTCCAATGGCCGCGCGGTAATTCTCGTACCGAACGGTCCGTGGAACTACGGGACGCTGGACGAGGTTTTGGGCCATCGCCGCCGCTACACTCGCCGCAGTATCGAGTGCCTGGCCGGCGACTGCGGACTAGAGGTCTGCGAATTCATCGAGTTCAACCGGACCGGAACGCTTGCCTGGTATCTGAACGGCAAGCTGATGCGCCGCCGGAGTTTCAGTCTGCTCCAAATCTGGATGCTGAACCTGCTCACGCCGTTGATGCGCAGGTTTGACAAATTTCTGCCGGTTCCTCCGCTCAGCCTGATCGCCGTTCTGAAGCCCGCCGAGCCGGTTGCGGCTGACAGCAAACCGCAGGCGTCGGCCGCCTGAACGGGCGTCGGCCCGCCGGGCTTGCTCTGAAGGACAACCGCTGGTTCGCGGAATTCCGACTCCGTATGCTGTCCGCATGGCCTATCGGGGCGGGATGAGGCGGTTTCGAATCACGCGCAACAGGTGCGCGACAGGGTTACTGGTGTTCCGAGCGATCCTTCGCGCCGAGGTGTCCATCTCTGCTGACGCCTTCGCCGGTGATGTGCGATGAATCGTCAGGAGCAGCAAGTCGGCCGAATCCGCGCCCGCCTTCGCCGCCCGGCTCTCGCTGCCCTTGCCGCGCTCGCGGCGGTATTGTTCGGATGCGCACCGGCAGCGCAGCGCGGAAAAGCCCCTCCTGCTGCGGCCGCGCCGGCTCCTCGTGCGGCCGTGGCGCCGATCCTCGTGCATTCCCCGTTCGCGATCGCAACCGGACCCGACGGAAACCTGTGGTTCACCGAATACCAGGCCCCGTACGTCGGACGGATGACGCCCCAGGGCGACGTGAAGCGGTTTCGAATCGCCGAGAAGGGCTTTGCGGAAAGAATTACAGCGGGACCGGACGGCGCGCTATGGTTCTCCGACCCGCTCGGCAACCGGATCGGCCGTATCACCGTCGAGGGCAAAGTTAGCTACGCGAAGCTGCCGAATCCCGAATGCGGGCCGGCGGGAATCACAGCGGGCCGCGGCTATATCTATTTCTCAGAACATTCCGCCTCGAGGATCGGACGGCTTTCGCCCGGCGGAAAGCTGACAGAATTCACGCTGCCGCCCGGCAGCGGACCCGGCGCGATCGCGGTTGCGCCCGATGGGAGCGTGTATTTCGCGCAGGACCGGGCGAACCGGATCGGCAGGCTCTCGACCGCGGGCAAGTTGACCGAGTTCGCAATCCCGACTCCGAACAGCATCCCGGGCGGACTTACGATAGACGCGAGCGGCAATGTCTATTTCACCGAGCTTGCTGCCGCGCAAATCGGCAAACTAACTCCCGACGGAAAAATCACCGAGTTCATGCTGCCGCGCAACGACCCGCCGCTTTCGATCGCGGCCGGTCTCGACGGGAATCTGTGGGTCACCGCGCCGCGCGGCCATCTGATCTATCGGATCACTCCGTCCGGCCAGGTCAGCGTTTTCGGAGGCGCCAAATCAGGTATCGCGCCGGCCTTTATCACGCTCGGCCCCGATGGAAACCTTTACTTCACCGAGCCCGCCGGGATAATCGGGCGAATCACCACGGCCGGCAAGATAACCGAATTCCTGGCCTCGGAGTGATTCGACAGGCGAAGAATGAAAACCTCCGGTTCAAGCGCACGGCCGTGGAAGCCACCGGGAATGCTTGCGATTCTCGCCCAGCCCGGCCCTGTTGCGATCATCCTTGCAGCCGCGCTCCTGTCGGTGCTGGCGCACGGGATCGGTCTTCGCGCGCGTTCCAATCAACTCGACTTCAGCCACTATTACGCCTCGGCGCTTGCGCTCAGAAAAGGCTTCGACCCGTATACCACGCGCCTTGAAACGCTCGCGCGGCCGCTTGGCCTGGACATCAGGGCGATCAGAAAAGCGGGCTATCCGCCGACCTTTCTGCTTTGCTTCGAGCCGCTGACGCTTCTCCCGCCGCGCGCCGCCTACTGGACGTGGATTGGATTCTCGACCTTGTGTTTCGTGCTCGCGCTTTACCTGATGCTGACGGCCGAGGTGCATTTCGAGCGGCGGCTCGGATGGCTGATAGTGGCGCTGGCGATTCTGTATCAGCCGGTCTGGTATCACTACAAATACGCGCAGAGCCAGATCCTGATTCTCCTGCTGGTGGTCGTGATGATGCGCGCGCTCGCGCGCGGGCGCGATTCGCTGGCCGGCATTTCGATTGCCGCGGCCGTCGCGCTCAGGATCTTTCCGGTGATGCTCGCAGGCTACATGGTGTGCCGGCGGCGATGGCGCGCCCTTGCGTGGACGGCGGGATGGGGCGTGGCGATCGGCGCCGTGACCCTCGCCGCGGTCGGGACCACGGGCTTCTACTTTCTAAAAGTGATCCCATTTCTTACCAGCCGCGAGTTTCTCGCCCGTCCCGCCGACATCTCGCTCGGGGCATTCGTCTCGCGGCTGTTCTGGTACGCGATGGGCGACAGGCTCGGGCCGGTCGCGGATCTGGCCAGGCGGTTCGCGGCCACGGCCGCGGAACTCGCGGTGCTCGCGATCGTGGTGCGCGCGACGATGGCCTGGGGCAACGAGGCGCGGGGATTCGATCCGGATCGCGACGACGAGGAACGCCGCGCGCTCGGGCTATGGATCGCCGCGATGGTGCTGGTTTCGCCGACCGCGTGGGAGCATTACCTGGTCCTGATGCTGATTCCCCTGGTGCTGATTGCGGAC
>JAKAVX010000187.1 GCA_021827465.1 Deltaproteobacteria bacterium
GGTCAAGTTCGAACTCGAAGTAAAAACCAACGGCCATGCTCGCAAGGGATCGGAGTCCGCAGCGGAAGCACGGGGTGCGGCGAAATGAAGACTGCTCAGAGCGTAGCTAACGGAAAATTTTCGGTCGAGATAGAGGTCGTCGGCAGCGGCACGCCGCTGCTGTACCTCCACGGCGCGGGCGGCCTTACCGGCATGGACCCGTTTCTCGCGGAACTCGGGCGCGACTTCAAGGTCTATGCGCCGCACCTGCCCGGTTTCGGCGAATCCACGGGCGGCGAGCATATCGACGACATCCTCGACGCGGTCCTGTTCTACCATCAGTTGATGGACGAGATCGGAATCGACTCGGCCTACTGGGTCGGCCATTCGATGGGCGGGATGCTCGCGGCGGAAGCGGCGGCGATTGACAACAGCCGGGTGAAAAAGCTCGTGCTGACGTCGGCGGCCGGCTTCTGGCTCGACGAGAATCCGATTCCGGATTTCTTCGCCGCCCAGCTCGACGAACTGGCGCCGCTTTTGTTCCACGATCCGAACAGCCCGATCGCGAAGGCGTTCACGGCGATACCGGACGACTTCAAGGCGCTCGAGACGATGTACGTCGAGCGGGTGAAGCGGCTCGCGATGGCGTCCAAGTTCCTGTGGCCGATTCCCGACCGGGGGCTCAAGAAGCGCGCCTACCGGATCCAGGCGCCGACGCTCCTTCTGTGGGGCGAATCGGACAAGTTGGTTCCTCCGGCCTACGTGGGCGAGTTCAAGAAACATATCAAGAACTCGCGCGAGCACTTGATCAAAGCCGCGGGACATATGCCGATGTACGAGCAGCAGGAAGCGTTCTGCTCGGCGGTGCGCAGTTTCCTTAAGGGCTGACGCGCGCGCGGCGAAACTCGCAACGACGAAGGGCGCGGTAGCGATACCGTGCCCTTCTTTTTTTGCGCGGGCGCTGGCCCGTTTTGCGCGGACGCGATCTTTCGCGCGAACGGCTAGCGGCCGTAGCCCATCGCCATCAGGAAGTCGTCGAGATCCTGGAAGCGCATGTACATGTTGGTGCGCTTCTGGCGGCCGATCGTCGTACTCGGGTCCGAATGGTAGGCGTGGCCGGGATAGACGACGGTCTCGTCGGGCAGGTTGCGAAGCGTGTCGTTCAGGCTATGGTACATCGCTTCGGGATCGGAACCGGGCAGATCAACGCGTCCGCACGAATCGACGAACAGCGTGTCGCCCGAGACGAGATTGCCCTCGACCAGGAAGCATTGCGAGCCTGGCGTATGTCCGGGCGTGTGCAGGAACCTGATTTCCAGCTCGCCGAGCTTGATTACGTCGCCCGCGTCCATCCTGACGATGTCAGACTCGGAAAGTCCGGCGACCTTTCGCGCGCCTTCGGCATCATGCTTGTTCAGATGGATTTTCGCGTCCACCTTGGAGAGCATCTCGGCCGCGCCCTCGATCGAATGACCCATCATCCTGCCGCCCAGATGGTCGGGGTGGTAATGGGTGACGAGGATCTTGTCGATTTCGTAACCGTCGGCGCGGACCAGTTCGATAATCCCGTCGACGTTCCACGCGGGATCAACGACGGCGGCCTTGCGGGTTGCGGGATCGCCGATAACGTAAACGAAGTTGGCCATCGGGCCGATCTGCGCCTGGCGGAGATGGATGCGATTCTCATTCGACATGGCGAATGTCCTTGCGCCCGATAGTTACGAGCCGGAGCGGTTCTTCTTTTTCGCGGCGCGGCGCTCTTCGATCCTGAGCCCGCGATCCCAAAGAAACTCAGCGTCGCCGAGCCGCTTCGCGACCCATCGCGACTCCACGAACAGATGGTCGGCAAGCCGGTTCAGGTAGGCGAGCAGATGCTCGTTGACCGGCTCGCTTTCGTTGAGCGCCCAGCATACGCGCTCGGCCCGTCGCGATACCGTGCGCGCCTGATGGAGATACGCGTTGAGCACGCCGCCGCCGGGAAGGACGAAAGTCTTGAGCGGAGCGAGCTCCTGCTCCATCCGATCCATCTCTTCCTCGAGCTTCGCGGTCTCGCCCGGGCCCATCCGATGCATCCCCTCGTACTCGACTTCGGGCGGCGTGGCGAGTTCGGAACCGACGTCGAAGAGTTCGTTCTGGACGCGCCGGAGCATCTCGAAATACCAGTCGTACTCGGCGCCGAAACGCTCGCGATACTCAGGCAGAAAGGTGCGCACGATCCCGACTATCGAGTTCAGCTCGTCAACCGTGCCGTACGCCTCGATTCTTGCGCTGGTCTTGGGCACGCGCTTTCCACCGACCAGTCCGGTCGTGCCCTTGTCGCCGGTTCGCGTGTAAATCCGGTTAAGCCGTATCGCCATCGAGGACGCTCCCCGCGCAACAACGAACGCTCAGCGCCCCGCCTTGGCCCGCAGCGACTTATACGAACGCTCACCCGGATCGGACGAAACCGGCAGTCCCTCGTCGCGCCATCCGACGACCAGCACAGTGCCGCTCTGATCGCGCTGGCCGCCGAAACCGCCGAGCACGTTGGTGAGATCGGCGTATCCGGCCTCTTCGAGGATTTCGCACGCACGCGCCGAGCGTCCGCCGGAAAGGCATCCGACGATGAGCGTGGTCTCCTTGGAAAAAATTTCCTCGACCACGGGCAGGAAGTCGGGATTCAGCTCCATCTGGCCCGGTCCCTTGATGAACACGACGGGAATGTTGACTGCGCCCTCGGGATGGCCCTGGGCGAATTCAGCCTCGGTGCGGACATCGATATACTTCGCGTCCGGGGTTTGCTTGAGCTTCTTATGAGCCTCGGCCGGCTTATGATGCTTAATCGCCATCGTTCAAAAACCTCGCGATGCGAAAATCAGAGCTTGCCAGCGGACCGCGCGAAATGCGCACTCCGGCTTGAGCGATCCTAGCAGAAAGAACCCCCGCACGCGCCACGGGATCGGACGGATGCGATCATGGCTTCGGATTGCCGTAGCGCTCGTGATGCACCACCTCGGAGCGCTTTTTCAGCGGACGCGCCTGCGCGGGAACTTTCGAATCGGCGTAACCGAACGGCAGCACGGTGAAGACCGCCCATCCCTCGGGCACGCCGAGCAGCTTCGCGATAGCCGGCTGGTCGAAATTGCCGACCCAGCAGGTGCCAAGGCCGAGCGCCCACGCCGCGGTCGCCATGTTCTGCACCGCCTGCGCGCAATCGATATCGGCCCATCGCGTGTTCGACAGATCCTTCAGGACAACGACGGCCGAAGGCCCGTCGGCAACAAAGCGCCCCGTCGAGCATAGCTCGCCGAGCGATTTGAGCGTCGCGCGCTCGCGCACAACGATGAACTGCCACGGCTGCAGGTTGCGCGCGCTCATCGCATGGCGGCCCGCATCGACGATTTGCGCGAGCTTTTCGGGCTCGACGGGTTTTTGCGCGAATGCGCGATGGACCTTGCGGGTGATTATCGCCTGGATCGTATCCACGCGGAGTCCTCCCTGGTTTCGGCGCCTATTGCGCGAAAGCGGAACTATCGCGCGGCGGCCGCGCGGGGTTTAGGCCATTCCAGAAAACTCTTGTAGTATCGGCGGGCGGATAATTCCAGTTGGAAACCGGTTTGGAGGTAAGCGTCGAGATGCGGCTAAAGGACAGGACCGCGCTGATTACGGGCGGCGGAAAAGGGATCGGACGATCGATAGCGCTTGCGTACGCGGCCGAAGGCGCCGACGTCGCGATTTGCTCGCGAACGGAGGGCGATCTTCGAAACGTCGCCGAGGAGGTGAAACGGCTCGGCCGGCGATGCTTCACGCGGCGCGCCGACGTGACGGTCAAGGACGAATGCGTGGCGACGGTCGAGGCCGCGCTCGGGCATTTCGGCCATATCGACATACTGGTCAACAAGGCCGGCGGCGGCGACGTCGCGGACTATCGCACGCTGCTCGAGATGGACGACAAGTGCTGGTTCGACAATATCGCACTCAACCTGCACGGCACCTGGTACTTCACCAAGGCGATACTGCCGCACATGGTCGAGCGGCGCTACGGGCGAATCGTGAATATCGCCTCGGTCGCGGGATTGCAGGGAGTGCCGCGGCTTGGCGCGTACGCGGCGGCCAAGCATGGAGTTATCGGGCTGAGCCGCACGCTCGCGCTCGAATGCGGCGAGTACGGCGTCACCTGCAACGTGATATGCCCGGGGCCGACTCGCGCGGGATGGACGATAAGCGAGACCGGGATCGGCAAAATCGCTGAAGGCTACGGGCTTTCGGTCGACGAGTACAACGCGCGCGCAGTCGCGGGCGGAGCTATCAAGCGGATTGTCGAACCGGAGGAAATCGCGGAGCTTGCGGTTTACTTCGCGAGCGAGCAGAGCGGCGCGGCCACCGGACAATCAGTCTCGGTGTGCGGCGGCTTCAACATGCACTGAGAGCGGCGCGCGAGCGGCGCTTCATCAACGCGGGCCGGGCCTCGTTCCTGGCCCGCGGGGATTTCAGTCGCGGTTGCGGCGGTAGACGCTGAACTCTTCTTCGAGTTTCGCGACGCGATCCTGAACCGACGACAGGCGCTGCGTGCCGAGTAGAAACTGGACGAGTTCCTCGTGCCCGACCTGTCCGCCCGGGCTGAACACGTCGGCCAGTTCCTCGATCAGGCCGGGAAACTTCTCGCTCGGGATGTAGTAGTTGGCCCACCCGAAGTTGCAATGACGGTGGAGGATTTTCGCGATAGTTTTTTCCAGCATGTTTCGCCGATCGCTTCCGCGGTCTTGTTCGCCACTCAAAATAAAACTCTCCGCGCTCGATGGATTTTTTGCTAGGCCTGCCGTTTTACCGCGACCGTCTCCTCCAGGTCATCGGCCCACAGGATCTTCCGATAGTCGAATCTAAGGCTTTCTATAACATTGAACTTGATTATCTCGAAATACGGCGACACGTCGAAGTCTCGCGGTGTAATCAGCGTAGGCGAAACCCGGCGCATCACGCCGTAAACCGCCGCCGCTCCGCCCCGTCCAAGAAGACGCGCGAGCAGATTTCCCGGCTCGCCGTTGGGCGGCTCGACGAATTTCGGCATCACCGGGAACCCGACCAGGTCGAAGCACTCGGCGATAAGGCTCGAGCATATCACGCGGGTCGGCTCACCGCTGCCGAAACGCAGCGCCTGGCGGTGCAACCGCGCCGGCACCATCGAGACCGGCAGGAAATAGCGCGCCAGATCGACGATATTCTTGATGTCGTAGGTGTCGCCGACGTGACGCAGCGCCTCCTCAATAACCGCGTGCACGTCGGTCGTTGACAGGTTGTACGGCCGGCACAGTCTGATGTTGAAATCGCGATATTTGCCGAGCGGCGAAAGCACCACGCCCTGGTCAACCAGCGCCTCGAGTATCAGGCTCTCGGCGTCCTCGCCGAATTTTGCGGCAAGCTCTTCGCGCTGCGAGGGATCGCGTCTCAGCGGCTCGTCACCAACGTAGAGCGCGGCGTGAGACCACGAACTCTGGGTGAGATATTTGATACATTCGCTGATACGCTCGTTGCCCTCGACCAGGATTACGTCGCCTTTGCGCACGTGACGCTTGAGCCGCGTCATGTCGTTCGGGATGTGTAGCGAATAGCTGTGGAGCGGTTTCGTCAGCAGGCGAACCGCGAAGTTCACGAACAAGTCCCGAAGGACCATGAAGGGGTTTAGGCTTCTTGGCCGAGCCATCGATGACGCCCCCGGAATCACCCGGGCAGGTCAACCCAGGCTCTTCTAAACCAAGAATTTAGGGTGCCGCTCGCATCGAGACAAGCCGGATGAAAACCGCGAAACTGCGCCCCAAGTCCGACTACGTCAGGTCCTGAATTGGCCCACTATGCCGTAGAATGGCAAATTCAGCGTCTTCTGGGTGGAATCATCGGTCTTGATCGTAAGTTCGCCG
>JAKAVX010000188.1 GCA_021827465.1 Deltaproteobacteria bacterium
CGCCTCCGAGGCGGAAGTGGATCAACTTGTGGACGAGTTCGTCGCGGCGGTGCTGGAGGAATTTCCCTACTGCTGCATCCAGTTCGAGGATTGGGGAAGATTCGACGCCTTCCGCCTGCTCGACCGCTACCGTGAACAAATCTGCTGCTTCAACGACGATATCCAGGGCACGGCCTCGGTCGTGCTGGCGGGAATACTGGCGGCGTTGCGGATCACGGGCGGCAGGCTCTCCGAGCAGACATTCCTGTTTCTTGGCGCGAGCCAGGCGGGAGTCGGCATAGCCGAGTTGCTTGCGCAGTCGATGGTTCTGGAAGGCCTTTCGCCAGAGCAGGCGCGGGCGCGGACCTGGCTGTTCAGCAGCAAGGGCCTCGTCGAGTCGAGCCGCACCGACCTGTCCGCTTTCCAAAAGCCCTACGCGCATCCGCACGCCCCGGTCAAAAGCTTTGCCGCCGCGGTCGAGTCGATAAAGCCGACCGCGATCATAGGCGTGAGCACCGTCGGCAAGGCTTTCGACCGCGAGGTTGTAGAGGCGATGGCGCGCGTCAACCAGCGTCCGATCGTCTTCGCGCTTTCGAACCCGACCGCGAATTCCGAATGCACCGCGCAAGAGGCGTACGAATGGTCGGACGGGCGCGCGGTGTTCGCCAGCGGCAGCCCGTTCATGCCGGTGCGATACGGTGATCAGACTTTCGTGCCGGGCCAGTGCAACAACATGTACATCTTTCCTGCGATCGGCCTTGCGGTTTACGCGACCCGGGCGCGCCTGGTCACGGACCAGATGTTTATCGCGGCGGCGCACGCCGTTGCCGAGCAGGTTTCGGCAGCCGATCTCGAGGTGGGACTGATCTATCCTCCCCAGGCGAGCATCCTGAAAACCGAGGAGCGCGTGGCTAAACGCGTGGCCGAGGTGATTTTCGAGCGCGACATCGCCCGCGTGAAGCAACCGAAGGACCTCGGCGCCTTCATCGAATCGCACATATACAGGGCCGAATATCCCGCCGTTCTTGGCTGAGCGGCGGGGATACCCAGTAGCTCAGGTTCAGGAACTTCCGCGCATACGCGGCGTCAATGCGGAGCGAATCCGTACCTGCCAACCGGCGCCCGCTGATGAAGTGCGCGCGCGGCGATGGCGAGCATGACCTCGCTCCATCCGTCGAAGATTCAGATCGACTCCGATGAAGAGGCCGATTACCCAGAGCCCCGAAACCGGCCACTGAGCCCAAATCGCAAACCCGAGCAGCATCGAGAGGATGCCGTTCAGCACGAGCCATCCTCGATGCTGCAGGCCGGAGGTAATTGCAACCAGCAGCCGGAACGCGCCCGCGCACATCCGGCCGACAGGAACGCCGAAAGTGCTGCCTCAAATGACCCGCCGACCGATACCCGGATCGTCCCTCGCGTCCGGATACAGTCCGGGGCCCGCGGACCGAATCAGTTGACGCTTGATACGCGCTGGTTGGCGATCCATCTCCCGTCCGGGCCGGGCCTCAAGTCGCCAAGCGCGTGAAACTCCTCGAGCAATTCGTCGCGCCGGCGATTTCCGTCCAGCGCGGCGGCAATTTCCGCAAGTTCGGCGTTTCTTCCCTCGATTCCGCGCTGGGCGGACGTCGCCAGTGCGCGCTTCCAGATCGCCTCAATCAGTTCGCGGCCCGGATAGGTGCGGCCGGACTCGCCGCGAAAGGTGCGCTCGCGCATCTCGCTCAGCGCGCACTTGAGATACTCGACATGGGGCGTTTCATCCGCGCGCACGTATGAAATGATGCGCGCTGCGTCGCCATCGCCGGCGACCATGCTGCTGTCGGACAGGACCGCTTCGGCCCAGAGGAAGGTGTGGAAAGCGTTGATCTCGATCAGCAGCAGGCGCGCCATCCGCGCAAGCTGCGCCTCCAGCATCGGATCGACGTCGGCCGGCAGTATCCGATCGAGCATCGCCTGCTCCGCCATTCGGCGCATCATCTCGGCCATGGGCAGCGGCTCGGCCGGCATGCCCATCGCGTGGCGCATCTGCACGGTCAGATCCTCGACGGGAGGATTCTCGAACGCGATGTCGCGCGCGGCCCACCACATCTGCTTGTGCCCGGCCTCGTCGTCGAAGCCGGCCTCGTCGCGCGCGTGTGCCTCGTAAAGTCCGCGCGTCAGATGGGCGGTCGCCGTGCCGAAGAGATCCTCGACGAAATGGCGCTGCACATCCTCGACCGCGCCGAGCCGGATACTTGCGCCGAAGCCCTCGACCGTGCCGATTCGGGTCAGGGTCCGGATCATCGGTTCGCGAATTCTGTTTCGGAGCAGGAATCCGGCCTGCGCAACATTGGGATAGTTTGGCGGCGTGTCTTCGAGCGCGCGATCGAGCAGTGGATAAGCGAATTCCTTCCGATAACGCTCCTGCCATGCGCGAATCGCCGGTACGCGGTTCAGCGTTCGCGGCGAAACGTAATTGCCCGAGTCGTCGTAGCGGCCGTGGCAACGCACTGCACGAATCAGCAGCGGTTCGCGGTAGGAATGGCTCGCGAGCAGATCGTCGAAATCGAAATTGAGTTCGGTGAAGCTCACAGCACGCCCCCTCGCGGATATCGCGTCAGCAGGCCACGGTCAGCTCTCTTGCCTGACAAACGATAGCCTACGTGTCCACGGAAGGACACAACTCTGCGGTGTGTCCTTCCGTGCGCTTGGGAGAATCCGTGGCGCCTCGATCCGGCGCGCGGACGGATCAATCAGAATCCCGCGCCTTTCATCGATGCTGCGGCCTCGCGCCAAGTGCGAGGCGGGTCAGCGGCCCTTGAAAGTCGCCTTGGTGCCTCTGAGGAAAGCCTGCTGGCCGGCGACCCAGTCCTCCGAGCGGCAAAGATAGCTGAAGGTATCGGTTTCGAACGCGATACCCTCGCGCAGAGGTCTGCCGATGCTATGCAGGACGGCCTGCTTGGCCGCGCGGGTTGCCAGCGGGGCATTGGCGGCGATGAGCTCGGCCATCTGCGTGGCCTTTTCCATCAGGTCCTTGCCCGCAACGACGTGATTGACAAAGCCGATGCGGTAAGCCTCCTGCGAGTCGTAAATCCTGCCTGTCAGGATGATCTCCATCGCGCGACCGAGGCCCACGATACGCGCGAGCCGCGAGCATCCGCCATCGCCAGGCATCAGGCCCCACTTTATCTCCTGGTGTCCAAAGGTCGCATGCTCCGCGGCGATTCGGATGTCGCAGAACTCCGCGAGCTCATGTCCTCCGGCGATGCAATAGCCGTTGATGGCAGCGATGATTGGCGTGTAAATTTCGTAGCCGCCCGAGATCCCTCCCCATCCAGGTCCCTGGAAGGCGCGCTGGCGGTTATCCTCCTCGGACGCGTTGCGGATGTGGGGAATAAGTTTCTTGAGATCGGCGCCGCTGCAAAACGCCTTGTCACCGGCGCCGGTCAGGATGGCGACCCGGACATCGCGATCGCGCTTGACCTCGTCCCATACCGCGATGAGTTCGTTCGAAGTTTCCACATCGATACAGTTGTGGACCTCGGGCCGATTGAGTGTCACGTAGGCCAACGTGCCACGCTTCTCGTATAAAATGGTCTTCTGCGTTGTCATTTTCCCATCCTGAGGATGCGCGATCCCGAATATTCTCGTTTATCTCTACAGAAAGTCGATTTCTTAGTCCGGTCGCGGTTCCAGCGTCAACTGTTCGGCCGATCTCGAGATCGCGCCGGATTGTCGATCGCCACGATTCCGTTTCTCTCTATCGCCCTACGGGCGTGTTATACGCATCCATCCGGAGGGATTTGTCGAAACGCAAACCTTGGCACACAGGAAAAAAGGTGAATTGATAACTTTGTCAGCCACGATTGACAAAATCTCAGAGTGCCGTCATAAGTCTTCGTCGCATGAAAAAGCGTCCCTCCCCGCATCGGCGCCGCGCGCCCGCGCTCGACAAGGTTGAAAGGCGCGCGTTGCTCCTTCGATGTGCGATCCGCGTATTCGCGCGTCGCGGCATCGGCGCCGCGCATCACGCTGAAATTGCACGCGAGGCCGGGGTATCGGTGCCTACGGTGTTCTTCTACTTCCCGACGCGCGGGGCGCTGGTTGGCGCCGTCATGGAAGAGGTCGGGCGCTTTTTCACCGCGATAGCCGAGGCAATCCACGGCCAGCGCCGCCCTGCGCCCGATATCATTCTCGATCACATGCGCGCTTTCGCCAACGCGGTCGGAACGCATCCCGACCATACGCGCGTGCTGCTCGAATGGAGCACGGCGCTGCGTGACGAGGTGTGGCCGCTCTATCTGCGGTTCCAGGAGAAGATCGTCGCCATGATCGCCCGCACGATCCAGCGCTGGCGGATGGAGACCGGGAGCCGGCGTGACCCGGACGTCGAGGACGATGCGCGCGTGATCGCGGCGACCGGATACGTACTGGTGCAGATGAAAGTGGCGAACCTGCCGGCCTCGCGGATCGAACGCTTCCTGCAAACTCTGGTACGGGACACGCTCGGCGAGGTTAAGGCGAGCGCGAAAAATGAGCCGCATCTGTCCGAATTCAACGTGGCTGTCGGATAGCCAGCCCGAAAGCTAGGGGAAAAACATGCGCATTGGGGCAACCATCTTCAATCAGAATTACCGCGACTGGGACCGCTACGAAGCCGAGGAAAAGGGTCAGCCCGTGGCCATGCGCGCCACGCGTTCTGACCGCGAGATCTTCAGGGAGGAAATCGGCATCGCCCGCATCGCCGACGAGTGCGGCTTCGATTCGGTCTGGACCATCGAGCACCATTTCACGTCGTACACGATGGTGACGAATCCGCTGCAGTACCTGACTTATATCGCCGGCATCACCACCCACGTGGATCTCGGAACGATGGTCACGGTGCTGCCGTGGCACAATCCGGTGCGCGTCGCTGAAGACGTCAACATGCTCGATTCCTTTATCGGGCCCGACCGAAACGTCATCTGCGGTGTCGGCCGTGGACTTGGGCGCCGCGAGTACGCGGGGCTGGGTATCGATCAAAACGAGGCCAGGGGACGCTTCGATGAGTCGCTGCAGGTGCTCAAGCAGTTGCTCGCCACCGGCCAGTGCGATTTCGACGGCGAGTTCTACAAGATCCACGGGCTGCACCTGCGTCCGCAACCCGAGCGCGATCTGAGCGCCAACCTTTGGTGTGCAGGCGGTACCGCCCAGACGGTCGAGATAATCGCAAAGCATGACGTGAAACCGCTCACCATCCCGACCACCAGCCTCGATGTCGCGCTGGCGAACATGCATCGCTACGCCGAA
Organism: Deltaproteobacteria bacterium; assembly: GCA_021827465.1. The sequence goes on from JAKAVX010000188.1 coordinate 5,248, forward strand.
CTGCGCCAGCAGGCTGGTTATGCTCCGAGCCACACCAAACTTGCCCTCTGGACCTATGTGGCAGATACTCCCGCCGAGGCTCAGGCCGGGGCGGAGCGCTACATGGTTGAGTATGCGGATTCGGCGCTGCGCCATTACGAACTCCTCGGCACCCATCTGGGAGGCATCAAGGGCTACGAGGCCTACGGCGCGCAGCAGGACGCGCTTCGCAACGATGCTTCACCGTTCAGGCTCGGCTTTTTCAGGAGCCATCCGTGGGGCACGCCCGAGCAGACGATCGCGCGCGCGACCGAGCTTGCGCATGCCTTTGGCACCGATGAGATCATGTTCATCTTCAAGTACGGTGCGATGCCGATGGCGCAGGCGGAAAAGAGTATGCGGCTCTTCGCCAAAGAAGTGATGCCGGCGTTGAGGGAGCTTAGCCCCAAGCCGCTGACAGTCGATTCCATTTCGGCGGGCCATGAACACCAGCCTGGAAAGTAACCTTGCGCGTATGATGGCCGGCAAGCCGATTTAACCCTGAAGCGAAAATAATTCTGGTCGATTCGACGATTTGATCGAAGAAAAGGGGCCTCTGGCGCGTCTTTTGGAGTGCGTAGCCACGCAACTCCA
>JAKAVX010000189.1 GCA_021827465.1 Deltaproteobacteria bacterium
CTTGCCAAGCAGGTCGAGCGCCTGCTGGCGCGGACGCTGGAACGAATTGCGCCCGATGATCGAGCCGTAGCCGCCGCCCGCGTGAATTCCCCGGATTTCCTCGAGCAGATGCTCGTCGCTGGTCGACGCGCCGCCGGAGAAAATCACGATCCGCTTGCCGTCGAAAGCCGATTGCACGACGTGCTTGACCCTCTCGGAGAGCGGTTCGAGCGGTATATGGCGGGCATCGTAAACCTTCTTCGCCTCGGCCAGCTCGATATGCGCCGTGGGCGCTTTGACCTTGATAACGTGCGCACCCAACTGTGCGGCGATTTGCGCCGCGTACGCGCACACGTCGAGCGCGGTCTCACCCTCCTTGCTGAGTCCGGAGCCGCGCGGATACGACCATACCACCACCGCAAGCCCGTGCGCCTTCGCTTCCTCGGCGATCTCGCGCAACTGCTGGTACATCTCTCGCACCCGCGACGAACCCGGGTAGATGGTGTAGCCAATCGCCGCGCATCCGAGCCTGAGCGCGTCCTTCACGCTGGCGGTCTACGACGGGCACGGATCCTTCTCGTCATGCAAGACGTCGTGGTTGTTGAGTTTCAGGATGAGCGGGATTTCGCCCGCGAATTCGGCCGCTCCCGCCTCGATAAACCCGAGCGGCGCCGCATAGGCGTTGCATCCCGCGTCGATCGCAAGCTGAAAATGATACGACGGATCGTAGGCGGGCGGATTCGGCGCAAAGCTTCGCGCAGGCCCGTGCTCGAATCCCTGGTCGACCGGCAGGATAACCATCTTGCCGGTGCCGCCGAGCCGGCCATGGTTGAGCATCCGCGCCAGATTGGCAAGAACTCCCGGGTTCTCGCCGCGGTAGTGACCAAGGATCTCCCTAACTCGCTTGCTCATAAGAGTTTCCTCACATCTATTTCGCGAATATAGCCGCGAACCGATTTCAGAGCATCGTTCGCGCGCAATGGGCCGCGCCCAGCAGCGCCGCTCCCGGATTCAGCGACACCCTGACCTCGATACCGCCGAGCATCCCGGCAAGCCGCCCTTTGTCAAGGAATGACTTGATGAAACGGCCGTCCTTCAGAGCGGGCAGGATCTTCGGCGCGATTCCGCCGCCGAGGTAAACGCCGCCCAGCGCCAGCACCTTGAGCGCCATGTTCCCGGCCTCCGCGCCGTAGATATCCACGAACATCGCTAGCGCGCAAACGCATTCGGGGTCGCGCCCTTCGAGCGCCGCTTCGCCCACCACCGCCCCCGGGTCCTCGTTCTCAAGGCGCGACCTGAGCCATTCGGGCTCGGGCGTGGCGCGGCTCTGGCACAGAAACCGGTAGATATTGAAAAGCCCCGGCCCGGACAGCACGCGCTCGATACTCACGTGGCCGAACTCGGCTTGAAGAAACCTGTACAGCGCGAGTTGCTTGTCGCCGCGCGGCGCGAAATCCGCGTGTCCGCCTTCGGAAGAAACCGCGTGGAACCTGCCGTTCTCGAAGACCAGCGACGCCTCGCCGAGACCCGTGCCGGCCGCGATCACGGCGATATTCGCGCCATGCACCCGATACCTGCCGCACTGCAGAACCGCGAACTCCGATTGATCGAGATGAACCACGCCGTAGGCGGTCGCCGCCAGATCGTTGATGAGCCGGACCGGCGTTCCGCCCAGCTCGCGCGACAGGTTCGCCTCGCGCATCAGCCACGGAACGTTGGTCGCATGCGCCTGGTCTTCGATCACGGGTCCGGGAACGCCGAAGCACGCCGCGTTGACCGGTTCGCCCGGCCGGGAAAGAAAGTCCGCGCACGCGTCGGAGAGGCTGTCGAAGTCGGCGGTGCGATATAAACGGTCTCGCACGACGCTCAGCGTTTCACCGTTCGCCCGGTAAAGCCCAAGATGGGTCTTGGTCCCGCCGACGTCACCCGCCAGAATCAGGCGATCCATCGCAAACCCGGTCTTCGGAAATCAGCTCTCCGGTTTGAACCTCTCGGCAAGCGTCACTTCCTCGGTGCCGCCGATATAGATCGGCTGGCGTTCGTGGATCTCGCTGGGCATGAGGTCAAGGATATCGACGCTACCGTTCGACGCGCGCCCGCCGGCCTGCTCCGCCACCATCGCCATCGGCGCAAGCTCGTACATCAGGCGCAGCTTGCCGTTGGTATTCTTGCCGTCGGCTGAGACCTCGCCCGGATAGATATAGATGCCGCCCTCGAGAAGAATTCGATGAAAGTCGCCGGCAAAGCATCCGCAGTAGCGCAGCGTATAGCTCGAGGCCTTGTCCTTGTGGCTGGTCATGTGTTCGACAAGCTTGCGCATGCCGGGATGCCATCGCGAGCCGTTGGCCTGGTTGACCGCGTAGGTGGTGCCGCGCCGCGGCATCTTTACCTTCTCGCGCCACAGGATGAATTCGCCAAGCTCGCGGTCGAGCGTGAAGATGTCGACCCCGGCGCCGGCCGTAAAAATCAGTTGCGTGGCCGGCCCGTACAGGACGTAACCGGCCGCGACCTGCCGGCTTCCCGGCTGAAGCAGGTCCGAGGCGTCGGAGCCGTGGTCGCTTGCGCGTTCGCGCACCGAAAAAATGGTCCCGAGCACCCCGTTGTTATCCGAGTTCGACGAGCCGTCGAGCGGGTCGCAGAGCACCGCGTAGCTTCGGCCGCGGCAGTTGCGCTCGTAATGCTTGGGCTTCTCCATCTCCTCGGACACGATGCTGCAAACCGGATAGCCCTGCCTGAAGACCTCGAGAAAGGTCTGGTTGGTCCAGTCGTCGAGCTTCTTCTGCTGCTCGCCCTGCACGTTGGTATCGCCCGAATAACCGAGATGTCCGCCCAGCGAGGCGTGGACCAGCCTTCGGGAGATGCGCTTGGCGATCACCGCGATACGCTCCATGACCAGCGCCAGGTCTCCCGGTGGCGTCGTGGTTTTCTCACGGATAAGGAGATGGCGGTTCAACGTAAGAGGTTGATCGCTCATAGGCTCCTCAGCCTGGCGCCTTGCGCCGCTCTAAAAATTTCTCCAGCTTCGCCCGTCGGCTGCGATCATGAGAGCCGACTCGAGCGGGCCCCATGAGCCGGCCGAATACATGAACGGTTCAACCGGCGCATCGGCCCACACGTCGAGTATCGGCTGCACAAATTGCCACGCGGCTTCTATATTGTCACGCCTCATGAATAGCGTCTGGTCGCCCAAGATAATATCGCGCAAAAGCGTTTCGTAGGCTTCAGGCGTGGTCGAGGCGTAATGGAAATCGACCTTGACCGGTTGAACGCGCACTTGGGGGCCCGGGTCTTTGGATACGATATGCAGGGAAAGGCCCTCGTCGGGCTGAATCCTGATGGTCAGCATGTTGGGCGCAAGCGGCTGCGACCGGACGTTGTAAAGGATTCTCGGCACTGAGGTGAAATATATAGCGATCTCGCTGGCCCGTTTGGGCAGCCGCTTGCCGGTTCGCAGGTAAAATGGAACTCCGGCCCATCGCCAGTTCTCGATCCAGCACCGGAGCGCGACAAAAGTCTCTATCGTGGATTCGGGCCCAACCCCTTCTTCCTGCCGATATGCGATCGCGGGCTTGCCCTCAACCAGTCCTTCGGCATACTGGCCGCGCACGACCCATCGCTCGACGTCTTCGGGCGAGAAGGGCCGCAGCGTTCGCAGCACGTCGAGCTTTGCGTCGCGCACCGAATCGGCCGAAGTGGTCCTCGGCGGCTCCATCGCGATCATGCACAGCACTTGCAAAAGATGGCTTTGCACCATGTCGCGCAGGGCGCCCGCGTGCTCATAGTAGCCCGACCGGGTCCCGACCCCGTCGGACTCGGCGACGGTTATCTGGACGTGATCGATGAAGCGCGAGTTCCACAACGGTTCGAATATCGCGTTGGCGAACCGCAGCACCATCAGATTCTCGACCGTCTCTTTGCCCAGATAATGGTCGATTCGGAAAATCTGATCTTCGCGAAAGTGGCGCGCCACACGTTCATTGATGTCGTCGGCACTGGCGAGGTCGTGCCCGATAGGCTTCTCGATCACGACCCGGGTGAAACCGTCGCCGTTCGAGGCGACCATTCCGGCCGCGTTAAGTCCTTCGGAGCACTTCTCGATAAAGGCCGGAGGTATTGCGAAATAGAAAACTCGGTTTCCGCCCGCACCGACTTCCGAGTCGAACTCCGAAAGCCGCTGCTTCAACCGATCGTAATCGCCCGATTCGGTGAAGCTGCCGCGCACAAAATGGAGCTTTGGTGCAAACGCCTTCCAATGCTCGTCGTCGGGCGTGCGTCGCGAATACTTCTCGACTCCGTCATGAGCGAACGCACGATATTTGTCGTCGTCGAGGTCTTCAATCGAAAAGCCGACTATCGCCAGTTTCTCGGGCAACTCGCCGCCTACCGAAAGATTGTAAAGCGCCGGCAGGAGCTTGCGATGACTCAGATCGCCCGCTCCGCCGAATATGACCACCACGCAGGGCGGATAGGTGACCGTGGACGCCTGCGGGCGGAGGATCTCCACAGGCTCAGGATGTTTGTTACGGGCCATCGGGATATTTTGCGCACCGTCGCCGGCGCCACTACTCCTTCACTATTGCGTGTCCGCCGAACTCGTTGCGCAGCGCGGCAAGCAGCTTCTCGCCAAATGTGCCTTCCGCGTCTTCGTCCGCGCGCGAACGGAATCGGGTGAACAGGGCGGCCGTGATTACCGGTGCGGAAACATCTTTTTCGATAGCGTCCATCACGGTCCATCGCCCCTCGCCCGAGTCGCTGACGTAACCCTTGATGTGCTTGAGACCGGGGTCGCGGGTGAGCGCATTTGCGGCCAGTTCGAGCAGCCAGGAGCGAACCACGCTTCCCTGCCCCCATAAGCTCGCAATCTTCGCGAGATCGAGATTGTACTTGGACTTCTTCATGCACTCGAAGCCCTCGGCGTACGCCTGCATGAGGCCGTACTCGATCCCGTTGTGAATCATCTTGACGTAATGGCCGGCGCCGCACGCGCCCATGTATCCGTAGCCGTTCTCGGGCGCGAGGGTTTTGAACACCGGCTCGTAGCGGCGGAAAATCGCCTCTTCGCCGCCGACCATCAGGCAATAGCCGACCTTAAGTCCCCACACGCCGCCGCTGGTGCCGGCGTCCAGGTAATGGATGCCACGCTTTTTCAGCGCCGCGCCGCGGCGCAGATCGTCGTGAAAGTTCGTGTTGCCGCCGTCGATTATGGTGTCGTCGGACTGCATCAACTCGGTGATCTGCGCGATCGTCTTCTCGGTCGGATCGCCCGATGGAACCATAACCCACACGCCGCGTGGCGGTTTGAGCGCAGCGACCAGCTCCTTCAGAGTGCCGACTGCGTCGGCTCCGTGGGCTTTCACTTCCTTCAGCTTGTCCGCATCGAGGTCGTAAGCAACTATACGATGGTTGTCGCGGCGAAGCCGCTCAACCATGTTCATTCCCATTTTTCCAAGGCCGACAAAACCGATTTCCATGTTGTCATCACCTCTAGGATGGAAAAGGACAACCCCGCTTCCAGGCCGCAGGCGGGGGTTGGATGAGGTTTGAACAGGCCAGCCGCGGCAGGCTCGCCCGTTCACCGGCTGCGATCAACGTAACCCCTAATGCGCAAGCCGGGCAAGTCGTCTTCAGATTCAGTGCTTTAAAACGACATCCTGGGCGACAAGGGCGTGCAAATCCTGCTGCTGGAAAATACCGGCGACACCACGTGTCAGCGCAACCGAAAGATCCTGACCCGGCTCATCGTAGATGCCGACTTCGTCCTCGGGACCGAGTCCGAAGCTTCCGATCGGCGGATCGTTGTAGGTGGAGTCGCTGCTGCCCT
>JAKAVX010000190.1 GCA_021827465.1 Deltaproteobacteria bacterium
GAGGTTGCCGAGCGTATCGCCGAGTTCATCAAGGCCGGCGTGCGCCACTTCGGAATCGACTTGGTCTGCCATCCCCGCGACCGCGACGCTCAACTCGAGCAGATCGGCAAGGAAGTGATACCGCTTCTGCGGAAATAAGCACAACGAGCGCGCTTTCGAACCGGCGCGCGCGGCAGCCAGCCGCTTGCGATGGCTCGGCTTACGCTTTCGAGCCCGGACGCGGCCATGGCCGGTCCCATCGCTCCGCGTGAATCCTCGGCCACACCGGCTTTCGATACGGGCGTTTGAAATCCTCGGCCGGATAACCCATCGGAATGAGTGCGATTAGCTGATACTGCTCGGGCACGCCCAACAACTCCTTGGTCTCGGGCTCGTGGTTGCTAAGCATCGTGGTGACCGCGGTTCCAAGCCCGAGCGCCCGCGCCGAGAGCATCATCAGTTCGATCGCCGGGAAGATCGACCCGTAAGTTGCGCCGAAATTGTGAAGATCCTCCGCGCTGCCCCGTTCCACGCGCATCTTGGGCCGGTCGAGAAAGACCAGGATATGCACCGGCACTATCGCGAGCGAGGCGGCAAATTCATCTCCGATACGAATCGCCTTTACCGCGCGGGCTGAAAGTTCCTTGCGGCCCCGGACAATCGCGGACTCCTTATAGGGCTCCCACAGGTCCTGGTAAAAGGATTGGATTTCCCGGCGTGTCTCGGGTGAGCGCACCACGACGAATTCCCACGGCTGCGCGTTGGAGCCCGACGGCGCCATGTTGGCGGTTGCCAGAACCTGCTCGATAAGCCTGTCCTCGACCGGCCGGTCGAGAAAGCGGCGGACCGTCGACACGGTGGTAGCGACTTCGAAAAAATCCATCGCGAAATGCTCCCTTCTTGAGTGCGTGGCGTGAGCCGGGAAAGCAGCGCCTATTGCTGGCGATTATACAAGCTCGATAGGACGATCAGCGCTTTTGACTACCCGGCCTACGATCGCCGAGTCGGTGTCGCCCGCGCGATGGAGGTCGGCAAGCAGCGCCAGCGACTCGCTCTCGGGCACTGCGATCAGAAGTCCGCCGGAGGTTTGCGGGTCGAAGGCAAGCGTCACCATGTGCAGCGACACCTCTTCGGAGATACGCACGTACTGGCTGAAGAAATCGCGGTTGCGGGTTCCGCCGCCCGGAACCATCCCCATCGCTCCGCATTCGAGCGCGCCCGCAAGAAGCGGAAGATCGGATTCCTCGAAAACGAGCGTGACGCCGCTGCCCTTTGCCATCTCGAACGCGTGGCCCATCAGCCCATAGCCCGTGACGTCGGTCGCCGCGTGCACATCATATTTGAGCATCGCGGCCGACGCGCTTGCGTTGAGCCGCGCCATCGAGCGCACCGCCGGCTCGTAATATTCGGGCGCAAGACGATCGCGCTTGAACGCGGTCATCAACACGCCGGTCCCAAGACCCTTGGTGAGCAGGAGCGAGTCGCCGGCGCGCGCGCCGACATTGCGAATCACGCGCTGCGGATCGATCGCGCCCGTCACCGCCATCCCGTACTTCACTTCCTCGTCAGCCACGCTATGGCCGCCCACGACCAGGCATCCCGCCTCGCGCGCCTTTTCGGCTCCGCCGCGCAAAATGTCGATCAGCATCTCGCGTGGCAGCCCCGCTTGCGGCCAGCATACGATGTTGAGCGCCGTCATCGGTCGCCCGCCCATCGCGTACACGTCCGAAAGCGCGTTGGCCGCCGCTATCTGGCCGTAAGTGAATGGATCGTCGACCACGGGGGTGAAAAAATCCACCGTGCTGACCAGAGCAAGGTCGTCGCGCACACGATACACACCCGCGTCATCGCCGGTTGAGATACCGACGATCAGGTTGGGATCGCTTCCCAGGTCAAGCCGGGATATAACCGCGCTCAGGTCCTCCGGACCGAGCTTGCCGGCTCAACCCGCGGCCTTGCACCGCGCCGTCAGGCGAATTAGCTCGCCGCGTGACGGGTTGTTGTTGCCCTTTTCATCCATTCAGGACCTATAAGCTAGCCCTCGCGCCACGGGCCTATCAACGAGGAAAATTCATCGCCGCGCCGTTCGCGCGGAATCCCCGACGCGCGCTTCGGCTTCACGCCTGGGACGGATTCTTCTGGCGCAGGCGCCGGATGTCGCCCACGCGCGTGGTGACGCCCGTGCGATCGAAATGGTCGAGCAGCGCGATCGCGAACTTGCGCGACGCGCCGAGCAGATCGCGATAAACGGCCGCGGTTATCTCCGGGTTTTTCGCGAGATATCCGGTCAGGCGCTCGCGAGCCGCGTCTAGCGCGCCGCGTTCGAAGTAAAGGTCGGTCGCGACCTTCACGACCTTGCCCTCGCGTTCGAGCGCGGAGAGCACGGTGCGAATTTTGCCGAGGTCGGAAGCGCGAAGGCCGAGACTCTCGGCGAGTTGTTTGAGTTCGGGCGGATGGAACCGCGCTTCGCGCAACGCCGCTTCGGCCTCGCATCCGAGCCGGCCCTCGTTGCCCGCCAGCGTGACGCGATGACCCTTCAGGCGAAGCGTGCTTTCCTCGCGCACGATCTCGGTTTCGCGTTCGAGGCGGTCGAGCAACGCGCGGAACGCGCGCGCGCTCACGTCGTAGGGCAGATGCGAGCGCAGCGCTTCCATCTCAAGGCCGGGCGAGAGCGGCATGGCCTTGTGATGGGCCGCGAGCGCGCCAAGCGCGAACTTCTTCAGCTCCTCCCATTTGGCGCTCGTTGTAAAGCCTTCCTCGTCGCCCATCGAGAGCCGGATTAGCGGCGCGTCGCGCACTATCCGCTCCACCTCGGCGGTGGGAAGATTGAGCAATTGGGCGATTCGCGACGCGGGCTCGGCCAGGGTTTCGAGCAGGCCGAGCAACGCGGCGACCGCTTCTGGGGTCGACGAGGAGGCGAGCGTCGCGAGATTGGCGCGATAGACCTCAAGCGGTTTTCGCACCCGCCGTCCGAGCGGATTCAGCACCACGCCTCCGCCCAGAGTGCGGACGTTGGTCTCGTCACGGATAACGAACCGGTCGTCCGAAAGTGCGACCACTGGATCGTCGAGAACCATCTGGGCGAGTCCGCGCGTTTTCGGCGCAATCGCGCCCGTCGGTTCCAGCACGATCGCCCGCCCTAGGGTTTCGCTGGTCCCGATAAAGAAGCGAACGCGCTCGTTGTTCTTAAGCGGACGTTTGGCGGCGGGCCGAATCTCGAGCATCGCGTCCAGGCGCGAGGTCATGAAGCCGAGCCGCGCGTCGGCGAGCACGAATCCGCGCCCCAGTTCGAGCTTCTCGGCCCCGCTCAGGTTGAGCGCGACGCGCTGGCAAAGCCCCGCGCTCTCGACCGCTTCGCCATGGATCTGGATCGCGCGGACCTTGACCTCGTCGCCGCCGGGAAGCACTCGAAGCTTCTGTCCGACCGCGACCGTCGCGCCCATCGCGGTTCCCGTTACCACCGCGCCGTGACCCTTGATCGTAAAGGAGCGGTCGAGCGGAAGGCGGAAGATCCCGGTTGCGCGGCGCGCCTGAAAGCCTTCGAGCCGGCGGACCATCTCGGCCCTGAGCTCGTCGAGCCCCTGCCCGGTCGTCGAGGAGACCGCGATTACCGGCGCGTCCTCGAGCGCGGTGCCTTCGGCGAGAAGGCCAATTTCGTCTCGCACCTCGGCGATACGCGCGGCGTCGGCAAGATCGCACTTGGTGATTACGAAGATGCCGCGGCGCGTGCCGAGCAGATGAAGGATATCGAGATGCTCCTCGCTCTGCGGCATCACGCCATCGTCGGCCGCGACCGTGAACAGCACCAGGTCGACGCCATGCGCGCCGGCGAGCATGTTGCGGATGAAGCGCTCGTGTCCGGGGACGTCGACGACGCCCGCGCGGGTTCCGTCGGGCAGGGTGAAGTAGGCGAATCCGAGGTCGATCGAGATGCCGCGCTCTTTCTCTTCCTTGAGGCGGTCGGTTTCCTGCCCCGTGAGCGCCCTGATGAGGGCGGTCTTGCCGTGATCGATATGACCAGCGGTGCCGATTATCGCGCGGGTGGCCTGCAAGGCCATCGCATTACTCAACTCGCGTCATTGCGCCTGGTCGGCGGCGCTAGGATAGCTGTTTGGTCCACATCTGGACGTCGAAGTAGTCGCGCCAGGCCGAGATCTTGCCGTTTCGTACTTCGAAAACGCCCGCCACCGGAAGCTCGACATGCTTGCCGCCCATCTGGAAAACGTCCACCCGTTCGTTCAGGACCACGTTGCCCGCCGAGGCGGAGCGCAGGATTTTGAACTCGACCGCGCTCGCCATCGGAAGGAACGAGTTGATGACCTGGCGGATAGCGTCCTTGCCGCGCGCGGGCTCCATCGGGATGTTATGGTAGACCGCGTCGTCGGCGAAAAAATCCATTATTTTGTCGAGGTTGCGGCTTTTCCAGGTCTCGCAGAAATCGATGACCAGCCTTTCGCTCTCGGTCGCCATAGGTTGTCTCCTTCGCCCTATTCCTGGTCGAGATAGAAGCGGTCCTCGTCCTTGTTATAGCCGAAGAGCTCCGCGAAGCGCCCCCAGTTCACGATCGTGGTGAAAAGCTTTTCGGGCGGCTCATTGGGAAGCAGCATCGCCAGATGCTCGAGCACGACTTCCTTCTGCAGCGCGCGATCTTCCTGCGTGCGAAGCAGGCGGACGAAGTATCCGAACAGTCCGTGCTTCTTTAACTGCTCGCGCACCATCAACTTGCGCTCGTTCATGTCGCCGTCGAGAAACTGGCGGCCCAACTGTTCGAGCACGACGTCGCCGGCCGGGGTCGAGACGAAGCCGAGGATTTCGGCCGCCTTCATCACCTTGAGCAGGTCGGAAAACTTGAAACTCAGATCGCGCGCGATCTTGTAGCCGTCCTCGCGTCCGCCGCGGTCCTCCAGCGTCTCGAGCAGACCGAATACCCATGTGAGCTGGCAGTCGGGGATCGGGTTTATCTGCTCGTTCGGCATCAGGCACGCTCCTCGATGAGCGAGAAGACCTTGTCCGTCAGGGCGTTGAAGCTTTCGGTGCGCCGGTCGCGCGGACGTGTGAGGTTGACCTTGAGATCGGCGGTAAGACGCCCGGGATGCGAGGAAAGTACCAGGATGCGGTCGGCCAGCTCGACCGCCTCTTCGATTATGTGCGTCACCATCACGATTGTGTGCACCGACATGTCGGGAGCCTGCCAGATGTCGAGCAGTTCCTCACGCAGGTTGATCGCGGTCAGGGCGTCGAGAGCGGAGAACGGCTCGTCCATCAAGAGCACTCTGGGTTCGACCGCAAGCGCGCGGGCAAGGCCGACCCGCTGCTTCATACCGCCGGAAAGCTCCCTCGGATAGGCCTCCTCAAAGCCGTCGAGGCCGACCTTATCGATATAGAAGTTGACAATTCTGTCCCGTTCCGGCGAATTCACGCCGCGCGCTTCGAGACCCATCTCGATATTCGTCTTGACCGTCAGCCACGGCATCAGCGCAAAGGACTGGAATACCAACGCGCATTCCAGGTTGATTCCGTCGACCTGGCGCCCCCGGTACAGAACCTGTCCCGACGTGGCTGCCACGATCCCGTTGATTATCCTGAGAAGCGTCGATTTGCCGCATCCCGACGGCCCGACTATCGCGACGAATTCACCCTCCTCGACCGAGAACGAGATGTCCTCGAGTACCGGAAGCACGCCCTTGGCATGCGCGAAACTCTTGGAGATGTGCTTGAGTTCGAGAAGCGGCATGGTGGCGGTTCTGCTCCGTTCATCGGCCTTACCCTCAATAATCGAGCCGATAGCGTTCCGCGGCGAGGCCATAGAG
>JAKAVX010000191.1:0-3766 GCA_021827465.1 Deltaproteobacteria bacterium
CCGATCTAGCATGAGATCGACACCTACAACGAGCTGCTTCCTCCCGCGGGCGGACTCGGCGCAACGATGCTAATCGAGTTCGGCGAGACGAGGGAGCGCGACGCGGCGCTTCGCCGCTTGGTCGGACTGGAAAAGCATGTCTGGCTCAGGCTCGGTGACAGGAAGATCCCCGCGAAGTTCGACACGCGGCAAATGTCGACCGAGCGGGTCAGTTCGGTCCAGTTTGTCCACTTTGATGCGTCGATCGGCGCCGACACGTTCGAGGAGTTGGTCGAGGCGGGCAAGGTCGCGATCGAGATCGACCATCCGAATCTCGCCGTGAGCGCGGCGATCTCGGGCGCATTCGCACACGCATTGGTCGAAGATCTGCGCGGCGAGTTCTAGCGTCCAGAGTCCGACGTTCGTTTGATAAGAACAGAGCAAGCGCAGATCTTTGTTGCCGTCATCCTGAACGCCAGCGAAGGATCCGCGCGCAGCGCGGTTCTCTTAAAACCCCGCTTCGCGGGGACTCTTCTCATTTGCTCAGAGTGACATCGTGGCGGGTCGAAGGGTTCGCCGTGGCAGAGAACCGGGGAAATTCTTAAGCGGATTTCCCACTCGCCACAGCAGAACTGTTTCCCAAAGACACGCTTCGCAAAAACGGATCGCGCGCGCTCGGGTGTCCGCTTCCAGCACTCCGCTATAAGGTCTGCTGATCTAACAAATCACAATTTGGCGAGCGCCAACTTGTCTGAATCGGGCGAAGCCCGCCGGATCGAGCGGTAGTTAAAAGAGTTGACATCCTGTCCGCTGGGGTGCTATTTCGCGCGCTGATGTGCCGGGATATGCGGCGCAGGCTGTTTTGAGGGGGGTCAGGGTCTGGGGTTCCTGGCCAACCACGGAAGTTCCATCTGGCTTGGGGGAGTTTATGGCTAAAAGAGCTCAGGGAACGGTTCGGGGTTTGCGGCGGAGTCTGCTGGTTGTCGCTGTGGCGGGGGCAGCGATGATCTGGTCGTCGGCCGCGATGGCGACGATTACCCAGGGTGACTTTTCCGTCTTTGGTTTTTTCCAGTCGCGATGGTCGGGCCGATGGGGTGAGGCCGGATCGAAGAACAACGGGACTCCGACGAAGTTTATCGCGAACCCCATACCCTCGGAATTGCCGATCGTTTCACAGATCGCCTTTCCCGGCAGGGCGGCGACTTCGAGCGGCGGAAGCTTCGACTTCAACCGATGGGACCTCGTGCAGGCGCGTCAGATCGGCGATATCCGGCCCGATTACCATTTCGTCAAAAACTACAAATTCTTCGGCCGCTTCGACACGCTGGTGCTGAAGGATGCCGACTTCTTTGCGTTCTATCGTCCGTGGTACGACGCTTTTGGCTCGATAAAGGGCGGGGGCCGCGCACCTGCCGATCTCTATTGGCCCTCGTACAGCCAGCAGACCCTCCAGCAGGAATATTTTCAGGACAACCTGCACGAGTACTATGCGCAGCTCAATTTCACCGACAATTTCTCGATGCGCATCGGCAAGCAGCAGGTCATCTGGTCGGAAGCTGACGCTCTGTCCGGTACCGAAATCACCAACAGCGTCAACTTCACCTACCACTGGGATAACTTCGAAACGCCGGAGTACCTGCGCCAGAACGTCCAGATGGTGAAGTTCAATTACATCCTGCCCGACTTCCTCAAGACCGCTAACAACGAAGCGGAATTCTTCTGGATTCCGGGCGACTGGCAGGGCAACGGCGCGCTCGTCAACACGACCGACCCGCGCGACCCGTGGATCTTCCCCGGAGCGCTGCAGCCCACGCAGGGCTACAACATGTTCGGCCAGCCGATTCGAGAGACGACCTTCGGCAGCCAGCCATTTCACCCGCTGTTCTTTTCACCTATTGGAGGAGGCGCGGGCATTTTCCTCCAGCAGAACGTTCTGATAGCGAGCAAATATCCCAGCAATACTATCGATAACAGCGAGTTCGGCTTCCGCCTTTCGAGCCTGCTTCCGATCGGAAACGGACTCCAAACGAGCTTTATCTTCCTTTACGAAGCGCGTCTTTCCGCAACGGGCCTGTGCACTGCGTGCGGAGCCCAGTATGGCAGCTATCCGACGTTTCTTACCGGCGGGGTCGTAGTGCCCCATGTGAAATTTTCACAGCCCTATCCCGGTATCTACATCGGTCCCGGCATCTACGATTTTGGCAAGCCCAAGAACGGCGCGGTTCTCGGTACAGAGCGAATCCTGCTGTCGCAGGACTATCGGCGCAATCCGTTCTTCGGGCTGACGGGGACGTACTACGACAAGGACATTACCGATATCGTCTACCGCTACGATGTGCTGTACGCACCGCGAATCGGGATGGAGATCGCCGATCCGGCTACGCGCGGTCCCGTGCTGGGAACGACGAGCGTTAGGGATACGACGGAGACCCGGTTCATCTTCGCCGGCGACCGTCCGACGTATATCCCGTGGCTTTCCAAGCAGCACACCTTCCTCACCTTCCAGTACGTCAACACCTTCTACCCGGATCTGCCGGCCAACGCGGTTCCTTACTTCGGCGACTTCGCGGGCAAGGTTCGCAGAGACAACAACTTCTTCTTCCTGGCCGCGACCAACTGGTTGATGAACGGCCAGTTGACGATGGGCAACGTCATCTCGTGGGATATCGACGACGCGGTGGGCGATTACACGATCACGAACACCTACCGCTATTCGCGCGACGTGCTGTTCGGCTTGAATGCGACTTGGTACCTGGGCCGCAGCGGCCGCTACACCGACCCGTTCTCCTTCAGCCGCGGCCAGACAATGTCGAACGAGCTCGAAGCGAGCTTCACCTACGAGATCTAAAGCGCTCGCCAAGGTCTGACTTGGGAGGCGGCTGCGTTACATAGCGCAGCCGCCTCTGTTTCACGCTCACGCTGGTTTTGCCTCACGCGCGTGCCTGCGATGTAATAGCCGGGTCTCGGGATTACGGATTTCGCGAGGGGAAGCACTATGTCATCGGCGTCACAATGGTATCTGGTGCGGACCAAGCCTGGTAAGGAGAAGTGGGTTCGCGATCAACTGGCCCTTGCGCTGCCGGAGGTCTTTCTTCCCCTGCTGAAGGCAAAGATGCCGAGATGGGGACGACTTGCAGTTTCGATCGCGCCGTTGTTTCCGTGCTATCTGTTCGCAAAGCTCGACCTTGCGGCGCATTATTTCCAGGTGAAGTATCTGCCCGGCGTTCAGGGACTGGTCTCGGCCGGGAACGACCCGGTCGCGGTGCCGGAGCAGATAGTCTCGGAGATTCGCCGCCGTGGCGTTGATGATATAGTCGAGATTCCGGACAAGGCCTTCGACAATGGTGAAAGGGTCAGGGTGGTGTTGGGACCGTTCCGCGGATTCGAAGCGATTTTCGAACGGTATCTTTCCGGCGCCGAGCGCGTCGCGATCCTGCTCAGCGCCGTTCAAGCGGGAGGCCTTCGGGTTGTGCTGCCGGCCTCCGCGTTGGCCAAGTGTAGTTGACGCTTTCCTGCGGAAGAGAGTCGGGCGGTTGGGAGGTAAGGTGGGGCGAAAGTGGCGTTTCTCCAGGGCTCTCGGTTCGGCCATGGGCATGCTTTGGATTTGTTGCGTGCTGGCGGGATGTGCCACGGTGTCGCCGTTGCTGCCGTCCACCGGGCCGAAGCAACCGCACGTTTCCTCTTTTCTCGGCGTGAGTTTTGGTGAGTCGTTCGATGACGTGCGGGAGAAGTACCCGACGGGCCGCGAGGAAACGAGTCCGTATGGTGGCCCCGCGTATCGAATCGA
>JAKAVX010000191.1:3776-5777 GCA_021827465.1 Deltaproteobacteria bacterium
CGGAGGCAACGTGCGTTACAGCACGGTGGTCTACGAGTTCGCGGACGGCGCCGGGATGCAACTGGCGTACGCGCAATTCGATCCGATTTCCGCCAACGATCTGCTCAAGGAGCTGAAGGGTGCGTTGGGTCAGCCCGTTTCCACGCGGACCGGACTCGGAAAAACGCACGACCGTATCGAAGCCAGATGGCTTCTCCCCGAAGGCGAGTTCGTCAAGTACGACAGCGAGACGAATCGTCTCGCGATTCTCGGACCAAGGGGCGGGCCGTTAAGAGTCGATATCCGGATGCGCGACAAGCTCGATTAGCGTGCCCGGCTGGCCGGACGGGCGTCCGGCGACGCGTATGCAGTTGCGCAATTCTCTGCTGGCAAAGGTATAAGCGCCATGAACAGAGCGAGAAAGCCCGTGCGGATAGTCCCCAAAGGATGGGGCCGAGAGGTTTGGATCGCCAACGGCGAGCTTTACTGCGGCAAGATTCTCGAAATCAACAAAGGAAAGCGCTGTTCGCTCCACTTTCACAAGCTCAAGACCGAGTCCTTTTACCTGCGGGCGGGCCGGCTCAAGGTCAGAATCAAGGAATCGCCCGAAGCCGCCGTGCTCGAGGAGTTCGAACTGGTTGCCGGCGAGTGCATGGACATTCCGCCCGGCCTGGTTCATCAGATGGAAGCGCTCGAGGATGCCGAGCTTTACGAATTTTCGACCCAGCATTTCGACAGCGACTCGCATCGCCTGATACGCGGAGACTGACGAGTTGCGGCCAGCGGCTGGCCGAGCGGTTTTGCGAATCGTCAGCTCAGTTGGAGTTTTGAGGGTATTCACGCGCGTCGTCCTGGAAAGATTATTCCGGCGGATTCCAACCCCGCTGCGGAGATGAGCGAAGAACGGTGGGAAAAGTCGCACTGATAACGGGCGTCACGGGGCAAGACGGATCGTACTTGGCCGAATTGCTCATCTCCAAGGGCTACGAGGTTCACGGCGTGGTCCGGCGAAGCTCCAGCTTCGCAACCGGACGAATCGACCATCTGCGCGATTTCGAGCCCGGCACGCGGCGGCTCGAACTGCATTACGGCGACATGGGTGACGCGACCGGGCTTCGCGGAATAATCGAGAAGGTCCGGCCCGATGAGGTCTACAATCTCGCCGCGCAGTCGCATGTAAGGATTTCCTTCGATCAGCCCGAGTACACGGCCGACGTCGTCGGGCTCGGGGTGCTTCGCTTGCTCGAGGCGATCCGCGATCACAACCAGCGGCACAGTCGCGCGATTCGCTTCTACCAGGCCGGATCCTCCGAGATGTTCGGCAAGGTGGTGGAAGTTCCACAAAGGGAGGCGACGCCGTTTCATCCGCGCAGCCCCTACGCGTGCGCCAAGGCCTATGCCCATTGGCAGACCGTGAATTATCGCGAGGCCTACGGGCTCTTCGCGGTCAACGGGATTCTGTTCAATCACGAATCGCCGCGGCGCGGCGAGAATTTCGTGACCCGCAAGATCACGCGCAGCGCCGCGCGCATCAAGGTCGGATTGCAGCAGAAGCTCATGCTCGGCAACCTCGACGCCAAGCGCGACTGGGGGTTCGCGGGCGATTACGTCGAAGCGATGTGGCTGATGATGCAGCAGCCCGGGGCCGATGATTACGTAATCGCGACCGGCGAAACCCATTCGGTGCGCGAGTTCCTTGAGCTCGCCTTCGATCGTCTGAAGCTTGACTGGCGCGAGCGGGTTGGCGTCGATCCCCGCTACATGCGGCCTTCAGAGGTCGACATTCTGTGCGGCGACTCGAACAAGGCGCGCAGTCTGCTCGGATGGAAGCCGCGCGTCAATTTCGAGGACCTGGTCGCGATGATGGTCGACGCGGACCTTGAGCTGGCGCAAAGGGAACTCAGAAGCCGCGGACTCTAAGATTGCCGATATTCAGCGTAGCTGCCTGTCGACATACGAAAACCAGCTGTTGCACGTACAGTCTTCGTTGTGACGCGCCCTTGACCGACTAACCGCCGCCCG
>JAKAVX010000192.1 GCA_021827465.1 Deltaproteobacteria bacterium
TCGGAGGGGCGTGCCAAGCATGCGGCTTTCGTAACCCTGGAAGTGCGGCGCTCGAACCTGGCGGCGCGACAGCTTTATCGCAAACTTAATTTCGAAGAACGACGTTTGAGACGACACTATTACGGTCCCGGCGAAGACGCCATCGTGATGGAGCTTCGGCTGGACGGCGACGCCCGTCAGCAGCCGCTTTAGAACGCGGTTACAATCAAGCCAGGTCCGTCCCAATTATGCGGGTGACAGGTCGGTCAATTTGTGGCATAATTGTTTTTACCGGCGCAATGGGTAGTGATGATCCCTGACTGGGACATCAACCGCCCCACTCTCAGGCCCGGTGAGAAAAAGTGCCTAAAGTAAAAATGAATTTGCCATTCAAGAAGGGCGAGAAGGTGGTGTACCCGGCCCATGGGGTTGCCGTTATAGATGACATCCAAGTCCGGGTGATCTCCGGAACCGAACGCCGGTTTTACGTGCTTCGGATTCTTGGTACTGAAAAGATGACGATCATGATTCCCACCGAGAACGTTGAGGCGGTCGGACTCCGGCGCGTCATCGGCAAAGACATGGTCGACAAGATTTACCGCATCCTCAGGCAGAAGAAGGTCGAAGTCGACTCACAAACCTGGAACCGGCGCTATCGCGAATACACTGAGAAGATCAAGACCGGCTCTCCTCTTGAAATCGCAAAAGTCCTGCGCGATCTGCTGGTGCTGAAGAGCGATAAGGAGCTTTCCTTCGGCGAACGCAAGATGCTTGACACGGCACGAAGCCTGCTGGTCAAAGAACTTTCGATCGCGAAGGCTCATCCCGAAGAAGAGATCATGGAAGAGCTGAGGACGATTTTCGCCAATTAGCGCGCCTTCCCAACTTCAGACGCTTTCGGCAGGGGCCGAGCAATCAAAGCTTGGCCCTTTTCTTTTTCTCGAAACTTCGCTCGGCTATAAGAGCCGGTACGCCTGCGCATGCGAACCTCCGCAATAATCGTGGCAGCGGGAAGCGGCAGCCGCCTCGGCGTCAGCCAACCGAAAGCGTTTGTCACCCTCAGCGGGCGAACTCTGCTCGCTCACTCGCTCGCAACCGTAGCGGCGCTCGAGGAAATCCTCGAAGTTGTGGTCACGGTCCCGCCCGGGATGGAGACTGAGGCGCGAGCCGAAGCGCGCCGGACAGGGATGACGATACCGGTCAAGGTTACCGAGGGCGGCTCCGAGCGGCAGGACTCGGTCAGGATCGCACTTTCGCTCACCAGCGCCGAATCTGACCTGGTCGTAATCCATGACGCGGCTCGCCCGTTCGCATCGCCAGTGCTTTTCAAACGATGTATCGAAGCCGCGGCGCGCTCCGGCGGAGCTATCGCCGCAATTCCGGTTGCCGACACGCTGAAGCGCGTCGAGGAAAATCTGATCGCGGCGACCGTGCCCCGCGCCGGTCTTTACCAGGCGCAGACGCCGCAGGCGTTCCGCCGCCGGACGCTGATCGAAGCGCATGAACGCGCCCGCGCCGCCGGGATAACCGCGACCGACGACGCCGACCTGGTCGAACGGCTCGGCGAAAGAGTCGAGATTGTCGAAGGCTCGGCCTTGAATCTGAAGATCACGACCCGCTCCGACCTTCAGATTGCAGAAGCCATAGCGGCCACGCTCGCGAAGTAGGAAAACGGCCGCCGACCGAGTCGCGCGCTATTCGACAGTTCTGGGAGCCGGGCTCTGCGCTTCGCCGATTACGCCTTCGTTCAACGAACCCGAGCGAAACCCGCGCAGATCAAGCGTGACAAAGCGAAACCCTATCTTTCTGAACTCGTAATCGATGACCTCGCGCAGCCGAGGCTGAAGCACGCGCTCGATCTCGGCGCTCTCCAGTTCCAGCCGCGCGACGTCGCCATGATATCTGACGCGCACGACGCGAAAGCCAAGTCCACGAAGCAATTGTTCGCCCTGCTCCACTTTGCGCAGACCCTCGGGCGTTATCTCGGTGCCGTACGGAAAGCGCGAGGAAAGACACGGCGAGGCCGGACGATCCCAGGTCGGAAGGCCCAGCTCGCGCGATAGTTCGCGAATCCCGGCCTTCGGCAATTCGACTTCGACCAGCGGATGGCGCACGCGGCGTTCCGCGGCCGCCTTCATCCCGGGGCGATAGTCGCGCAGATCGTCAAGGTTGAGCCCGTCGACGATCTGGGAGATACCTAGTTCTCCGGCCTTCGCCTCGCAGACTGTGAAGAGATTGCTCTTGCACAGATAGCATCGATGAATGGGATTGCTCGCGTAGCCGGGCACGTCGAGCTCGTTCGATTCCACGACCATGTGACGCGCGTCGATAAGCCGCGCCATCTCGATTGCCGAGCGGCGGTCTTCCTCCGGCATCGTCGGCGAAGTGGTCGTGAGCGCGAGAACGCGATCGCCGATCGTGTCGTGGGCGACCTTCAGGACGAAAGTGCTGTCGACTCCGCCGGAAAACGCGACCATCACGCTTTCCATCGGAGCGAACACGGCTCTGAGCCGTTCGAGTTTTTCCGCGAGCTCTTCCATCGTCTCAGCGCCCGGCGCAAAACCGGACGCCCTAGCGCACGCTCAGATACCCTCGGCCTGGAACAGGTCGGTGGTGAGATAGCGTTCGCCGGTATCGGGGAAAATCACCGCGACCAGGTTGCCCTTCCCGAGCCGTTTCGCGACCTGCATCGCGGCACAGCAGTTGGCGCCCGAGGAGATCCCGACCAGCACCCCTTCCTGGCGCGCCAGCTTGCGCGCGTGGGACGAAGCGTCCTCGTCGCTGACGGTGATTATCTCGTCGTAAACCCTCGTGTCGAGGTTCTTCGGAACGAAGCCCGCCCCGATTCCCTGGATTTTGTGAAATCCCGCCTCGCCTCCGGACAGCACCGGAGAGTTCCTGGGCTCGACCGCGACGATAAGGGGACGGTTCCTCAGATTCTCACGCAGGTAACGTCCGATTCCGGTTATCGTGCCGCCGGTACCGACTCCGGCAACAAACGCGTCTATCCGCGAAAGCTGTTCGACAAGTTCCGGACCGGTGGTGCGATAGTGCATCTCCGGGTTGGCCGGATTGCTGAACTGCTGGGGCATGAAGTAGCCCGGATTCTCGCGCACCAGTTCCTCGGCCTTGGCGATCGCTCCGTGCATCCCACGCGTATCGGGAGTGAGCACCAGTTCCGCGCCGTAGGCGACCAGCAACGAGCGCCGTTCCTCGCTCATCGTGTCCGGCATCGTCAGGATGAGCCGATAGCCCTTGACCGCGGAAACCATGGCAAGCCCGATCCCGGTGTTTCCCGAGGTCGGCTCGACGATCGTGTCGCCCGGCTTGATCCGGCCCGCCTCTTCGGCCGCTTCGATCATCGCAAGGCAGATTCGATCCTTGACGCTGCCGCCCGGATTGAAATTCTCGAGCTTGGCCCATACTTCGGCGTCGTCCGGGCCGGGAATCCGGTTCAGGCGCACGACCGGGGTATGCCCGATCAGTTCGAGCGGGGAGCTGACAACGCTTAACGGCATACCGGTGGATTCTAGCGTCAAATGCCCGCGCTTTGCGACTGGATGGCGGGCGATCTAAGCGCGCGCGGACGTGGGCTATTGGCGCGCCGGGATCGGTGGTTAGATTCGTTAGCGCGATGCACGGCAATGGAAATCACACGCCTTCCGAAAAGGGTGGGCGACCGCCCGTGCTCGTCATCTTTCCGGGCGCGCTCGGTGACTTGATTTGCCTCACGCCGACGCTTGATGCGCTCGCCCGCCGCCATCGCGACGCTCAACTGGAGCTGATGGCGCGCGACGAGCTGGCCCGCTTCGCGGTCGGACGGATGGGCGTCACGCGCGCCCACTCGATAGACCGGCGCGAAGTGAGCCAACTGTTCCGCGGCGACGACGAGCCCGGCGACGAGGCACGGCGCTTCTTCGGATCGTTTTGCCGAATCTATTCCTTCTTCAGCGCCGGCGATCCTGCCTTTTGCGCCGCGCTCGAGAAGGCCGCCATGGGCCTGCCGGTCACGTTTCATCGCTTCCGCCCGGCGGGAACCGGTCATGTTGCCGACGCCTACCTGTGTGAGATCGGCGAGGAATCAGGCCGCGTCGAGCCAAGCATGGGTTTTTCCACCGCCGATCTAGAGTCCGCGGCGCGCCGTCTCTGGGGTCTAACGGAGGCGGGCAAATTCATCGCAATCTTTCCGGGCAGCGGGAGCCCGGCCAAGAACTGGCCCGCCGAGCGATTCGCCGCGCTCGCAAGGCAGCTCGGAAAAGAGAGTCGCGTGGTGTTCGTGCTCGGACCGGCCGAAGCCGGCTTGGAGCACAAGCTCTTCGGGACGTATCCGCTCCTGCGCGGCCTCTCGCTCGGAACGGTGGCCGCGATTGCCCGCTTCGCCTCGGCCTTTATCGGGGTCGATTCGGGCGTCTCGCATCTGGCCTCGGCGGCAGGAACGCCGGGCGTGGTTCTGTTCGGGCCCACCGATCCGGCCCGATGGCGGCCGTTGGGGCGGGTCGAAGTGCTGAGACGTAACCCAATAGAGATGATTGAACCGGACGAAGTTATCGCGGCGCTGCACCGGCTGCGTATGGTATGATTTACGCGACGGAGCGTTCGCGCGCAGCCGAATCAATTCGGCAGAAATTCGTCTCAAGGCTAGAGGGTTCGCCGCGGTCGCAGATGCATGAAAACGCGCTCCAGCCGCGCGAAAAAATGATTACGTTGACTGTAAAATGGGCGTAGCGTAGCTTCAAAATTACGCCTGCGTCCGGGTTGTTTGGAGGCAAAAGCCGCCAGGTATTGCGTTCGAACAAACCGCAGGTGAGTGAAATGGGTAGCTTTTTCAAGACCACGTTTCTCCTCGGTGCTCTGACCGGTCTGCTGATGCTGTTGGGCGGGCTTATAGGCGGTTCGCAGGGGCTGATGCTCGCCTTCGCTTTCGCGGCCGTGATGAACCTCGGGAGTTACTGGTTTTCGGACCGTATCGTGCTCGCCTCGTATGGCGCGCAAAAACTCGACGCGAGCTCGGCGCCCGAGCTTTACTCTATCGTTCAGGAACTGTCGCAGGCCGCGCGTATCCCGATGCCGCGGCTGTACATGATTGACACGGACACGCCCAACGCGTTTGCCACCGGGCGCAACCCGTCGCATGCCGCGGTCGCGGTGACGCGCGGAATCATGCGTATCTGCAACCGCGAGGAACTCAAGGGCGTAATCGGCCATGAGCTGTCGCACGTCATCAACCGCGACATCCTGACCAGCTCGATCGCCGCGACGCTCGCGGGCGCGATCATGATGATCGGAACGTGGCTCAGATGGGGCGCAATCTTCGGCCTAGGCCGCGACGAAGAAGGCGAAGGCGGCATCGCGGGACTTCTGGTCGGTGCGATTATCGCGCCGATCGCGGCCTCGCTCATCCAGCTTGCGATTTCGCGCACCCGTGAGTATCAGGCCGACGCAAGCGGCGCGCGGCTGACCCATAATCCGATCCTGCTCGCCAACGCGCTTCGCAAACTCGAGATGGCGAACGAGCAGCTTCCGCTGCAAGGCGCGAACCCCGCAACCGCCCATCTTTTTATCGTCAATCCGCTTAGCGCCAAGGGACTTACCCGGCTGTTCTCGACCCATCCGCCCATCGAGGAGCGGATTCGGCGGCTGGAAGCGATGGCGGGAAAGGCCTGAGGAGAGGATCCGATGCCGGAAGAGGGCGAAGAGAAGGGCAGAGGCTTCAAGGTTGAAGATCGCCGTCGTTTCTCATCCGAGGGCGAACTGAAGCCC
>JAKAVX010000193.1 GCA_021827465.1 Deltaproteobacteria bacterium
GATCTTTCCAAACCGAACGCGAAACTTCAACCCCGGGCGGCGTTCACCGGCCTTCGCCGGGGCAGGGCGAGGCGATTGCCGCCTCGGTCCGTGAACTAAGGCGCACCCGCGATCAACGGCGGGTGGCCGAGGCGTTGCTTCGTCTGCATGAGAGCGCGCGCACCGGCGAGCACGCGAACCTTCTGCCCCCGCTCATCGAGGCGGCCCACGCCTACGCGACGATTGCCGAAATGATGGGTACGATTCGGCTCGCCTATGGCCAGCCCTACGATCCGATGGGCGTGCTGCAACCGCCGAGGCTGTGAACCCGGTGACATCCAAGCCGAAAATACTTCTGGCCAAGGCGGGACTGGACGGACACGACCGCGGGGTGAAAGTGGTCGCCAAACTGCTGCAGGCCGCAGGGATGGAAGTCGTCTACCTGGGCCTCCATCAGACCTGCGAAGCGATCGTCGAAGCGGCGATCCAGGAGGACGTCGACGTGATCGGACTGTCCTCGCTCGGCGGGGCGCATCTGGAATACGCCGAGAAAGTCCTGGCCCTGATGCGAGAGCGAGGACTTGAGGTTCCGCTGGTGCTGGGCGGCACGCTGCCCGTCGAGGACATCCCGCGGCTCGAAGTGCTCGGGGTGCGCGCGGTCTTCCCTGCGGGAACACGCGCCGGGGAACTTGAAGACACGATTCGCGAACTGGCTGCGGGCGCACGAGAGCGCGTCTAGCGTGACCGATCAGATTTCGGAGGCGATGGCGGGAGGCAATCGGCGCGAAACCCATCGGGTCGCCCGATCGTACGCATTCGCCAACCGCAGGCAGTCCATCTCGCCATGATTTCGTCCGACGATCTGGATTCCCATCGGCAGTCCCGCCTCGTTGAATCCCGCCGGAGCGCATAGCGCCGGGCATCCCGACATCGTGACCGGAATCATCACTTCCATCCACCGATGGTACGTGTCCATCGCGCGCCCGCCGACCCGCCTGGGCCAATGCACGGCGGCGTCGAACGGAAAGACCTGTCCCCCGGGCGCGATCAGAAAATCGTATCGCTCGAAGATCGAATTGATTACGCGGTACCAGGCGGTTCGGACCGCGAGCGCGCCCGCGATGTCGGCGGCGCTGAGTCGAAGCCCGCGCTCGATTTCCCACTCGGCTTCGGGCTTGAGCATCGCGCGTTTGGCCGGGTCTTCGTAAAGGTTGCGAAAGCGCGAGGCGACTATCCACGAACGCAGCGTCGCGCAGCTTTCCCATACGCGTTCGAGCGGATAATCCGGCGCGACTTCATCAACCGCGCATCCGAGTTCCTCGAACACCCTGATCGCGCCGCGGCAGAGTTCCATCACGCCCGGATCGAACGGCAGATAGCCGCCGAAATCGCCGAGCCATCCGATTCGCGCGCCGCGAGGATCGTAGTCGAGCGCGCCCGCGAACACCGACGGGTCTTCGCGAATGGAAAGCGGCGCGCGCGCGTCGTATCCCGCGATCACCGACAGCATCATCGCGAGGTCCGCCACCGTCCGCGCCATCGGGCCGTGCACCGAGAACGAGGCGCTGAACAACTCCTCCAGATCGGACGGCACGCGCCCGAACGAAGTGCGGAAGCCGAACACGTTGTTGAACGCCGCGGGATTGCGCAGCGAGCCGGCGAAATCGCTGCCGTCCGCAAGAGGCAGCATCCGGAGCGCCAGGGCAACCGCGGCGCCGCCGCTGCTTCCGCCCGCGGTTTTGCCTTGATCGTAGGCGTTGAGCGTGGTGCCGAACACGGGATTATAGGTCTGCGAGCCCATCCCGAATTCCGGCACGTTGGTCTTGCCGATAATGATCGCGCCCGCGCCGCGGATGCGCCCGACCATTATCGAGTCGGCGCGCGGAACGAAGTCTTTGAAGATTGGCGAGCCCATCGTGGTGCGGATTCCCGCGGTCGCCTCGAGGTCCTTCACCGCGTGCGGAAAACCGTGCATCCAGCCGAGGTATTCTCCCCGCGCCAGTTGCGCGTCGCGCTCGCGGGCCTGTGCCATCAGGGCGTCGCGCGGCTCGCGCGAGACGATCGCGTTGACGCGCGGATTTACCCGATCGATCCAATCGAGATACGCGCGCATCACCTCCGCGCACGAGACGTCGCGCGACTTGATCACGCGCGAGAGCCCGACCGCGTCCATCGCGACGATTTCACTGACCTCGCGGCTCATCGTTTTCCTTCGCTGCGCTCAGGATGACGCACTGCGTAAGGCGGTTCGTTATTCAAGGCATTAATAGGACGCGAGGCTAGCGGCCGGTGAATTTCGGGGCGCGCTTCGCGACGAACGCCTCGATACCTTCGCGCGCGTCTTTGCTCCACGCGATCGAGCAGATTGTCTCGGTCTCGCGTCCCATCTGCTCTTCGAGTTGGCTGGTCGCGCTCTCGATAAGAAGTCTCTTGATTCCGGCGTGGGCACGGGCAGGTCCCGCGGCCAGTTGGTGGGGTATCGCGGTTGCGCGCGCGTCCAGTTCCGCGTCCGGCACCACGCGCGTCACGATTCCGAGATCGTGCGCTTCTTTTGCAGTGAGCACCGGGTTGAGCAACACAAGCTCCGCCGTGCGGCGCCATCCGATGATGCGCGGCAGAAAGTACGTCGCCGAGCCGTCGGGCGTCAGTCCCGCGCGCGTGTAAGCCATAGTGAACTTCGCCGATTCCGCGGCGATTACCAGATCGCACGCGCATACCAGGCTGAATCCCGCGCCCGCCGCGCTGCCGTTGACGGCGGCGATTACGGGAGATTTGGTCCGGGAGAAACGCGCGATCGCGCGATGCAGATGGCTGATGACGTCTTCGAGATAGCGCGGCAGTTCGCTTTCCGACCTGGAGGCGAAGGTTTTCAAATCGCCTCCGCCGCAGAACATTCTGCCCGCGCCCTTTATCAGGATCACGTGCACATCAGGATTGTCGCCGCATTTGAGCGAGGCCTCGTCGAGATCCTGCGCCAGTTCCAGGTTGATCGTGTTGGCGGCGTCGGGGCGGTTGAGCGTCAGGTGCGCGACCTGATCTTTGATCTCGAGCAGAAGCGTTGAAAACTTGTACATCACTGTCTCCGGTGGGCGCAGGTTCAGAGCGTTTTGTTCCATTCGGCGATTGCCGCGCCGATCTCGTGCGGCGAGTCTTCCTGGATGAAGTGGATTCCCTTGACCGTTACCTCGCGCTGGCTCGGCCATTTGCGGCAGAACTCGCGCTGCGCGCCGATCAGGATCGCGCCGGGGTCGGCGTTGATGAAGAGCTTGGGTATCGGGCTCGCGGAGAGCCATCGGCTGTACTCTTCGACGATCGCGACGACGTCGGCCGGCTCGCCGTCGAGCGGGATCTCGCGCGGCCATGTGAGCGTCGGCCGGCGCGACTCGCCAGCCTCCAGGTACGGATGGCGATAGACCGCCATCTCGTCGTCGGTGAGCTTGCGGATGACGCTTCCGGGCAGGATGCGCTCGATGAAGACGTTCTTCTGGAGGATCATCTCCTCGCCGGCCGGGCTGCGCAGCGCGCGGAACAGATCGCGCGCGCGGCTGCTCCATTCATCCCACGTGAGCGAGCGCACGATCGCTTCCATGTAGGCGATTCCTTTTACCGCGTCGGGATGACGGCGCGCCCAGTGAAATCCGAGCGCCGAGCCCCAATCGTGAACGACCAGAGTGATGCGCCGGTTAACCCCGAGACCGTCGAACCAGGCGGCGAGATGGCGCGCGTGATCGGCGAAACGGTAGGAGCCGGTCGACGACTTGCCCGATTCGCCCATCCCGATCAGGTCCGGCGCGAGGCATCGCGCAGATCCGCTCAGATGCGGGATGACGTTGCGCCACAGATACGAGGAAGTCGGATTGCCGTGGAGGAAGACGACAGGTTCGCCGCTTCCCGTATCCAGGTAAGCCATTTCGGTTCCGAGCAATCGAAACCGCACGCGCGGATACAAGTCGGCCGCGGAAATTACAGACTCGGCCATAACTTCGCTTTCTCCTCCCGAGATTCTGCAAGAGATATGGCGGCGCGCGCCCGCGCGCAAGAAGGAAGCGAAGCTGCGGTTGCTCTCGCGCGTGGCGCGGGCGCAAAATCGCCCCGAATAGCCCGCTGAGAGCGAGGTGAAGGAGCGATGGCTGAGCGCAGGCGCAAGTTCTGGGGATGGGGTTACGAGGACCAGGGTCCCAATGCCGAGCAGCAAAAGCATATGGCGGAGCGGATGGCGAAGCGGTTCGGCCTTGGGCCGCCAACGATCGCGCAGCCTCCGAAGGAGAGCGAACTCAATCTGCGGCCGCCGCGCATCTCACCGCCCGATTCGCTGAAGCCGATCTGCTCGATGAGCACCTACGATCGCGCGGCGCGCAGTTACGGGCGCGGCTTTCGCGACGTGGTGCGCGCGTTTCGCCGCTACTATCCGAATCCGCACGACGTGGTCGCTTTTCCGCGCGACGAGCACGACGTGGTGCGAATCCTCGACTGGTGCGACAGCGCGAATATCGCGGTCGCGCCTTATGGCGGCGGCTCCAGCGTGGTCGGCGGCCTCGAAGCGCCGGGCGATGATCGTTATCGCGGGTCGGTCTCGATCGATCTCGGCGCGCTTGACAAGGTGATCGAAATCGATCGCAAATCGCGCGCGGCGAGAATCCAGGCCGGAGTGCTCGGCCCGGCGCTCGAAGAGCAGTTGAAGCCGCATCGTTTGACCCTGCGCCATTTTCCGCAGTCGTTCGAGTTTTCCTCGCTCGGCGGATGGATCGCGACGCGCTCGGGCGGGCATTTCGCGACCAACTACACGCATATCGACGACTTCGTGGAATCGCTTCGGATCGTGACGCCGAGTGGGACGATCGAATCGAGGCGGCTTCCCGGCTCGGGCGCCGGTCCGAGTCCCGACAGGATGTTTATCGGGTCCGAGGGCACGCTGGGAATCATCACGGAAGCGTGGATGCGGCTTCAGGATCGGCCGACGTTCCGTATCGGCGCGTCAGTTCCGTTTCCGGATTTCATCTCGGCGGCGGAAGCGGTTCGGGTGATCGGGCAGGCGGGACTTTTTCCGGCCAACTGCCGCGTGCTCGACGAGGGCGAGGCATTCAACTCGGGCGCGAGCGACGGCAACGAAGCGGTGCTGGTGCTCGCGTTCGAATCGGCGGACCATCCGCTCGATACCTGGATGAAGCGCGCGCTGGAGATCTGCGCCGATCACAAGGGCAGGGTGCCGAAGGAAGAGATCAAGACCCGCACCGACACGGAAGCGACGCACGAGGGCGCGGCCGGCGCGTGGCGTCAGGCGTTCCTCAGCGCGCCGTATCTCAGGGACACGCTGGTCGCGATGGGGATGGTGAGCGACACGTTCGAAACCGCGATCACGTGGGAGCGCTTTCCGGAGTTCCATCGCCGCGTGATGGAATGCGCGCGCGACGCGGTCGCCCGTATCTGCGGCAAGGGCACGGTCACGTGCCGATTCACGCACGTCTATCCCGACGGTCCCGCGCCGTACTACACGGTGATGGCGCCGGGGCGCCGCGGCTCCGAGATGGAGCAGTGGGACGAGATAAAGAAGGCGGTATCGGATCTGCTGATCGAGTTGGGCGGGACGATCACGCATCACCATGCGGTCGGCCGCGACCATCGCCCCTGGTACGATCGCCAGCGCCCGGAAGGATTCGCGCGCGCGTTCAAGGCGGCGAAGCGGGCGCTCGATCCCAACGCGATCCTGAATCCCGGCGTGCTGATCGATCCGTAAGCCGAGGCTTGC
>JAKAVX010000194.1 GCA_021827465.1 Deltaproteobacteria bacterium
CGGTAAGACTGGTCTTTGGATATACACAGACGCTCTGGCCTAATGAATCGGTCCCCGTCGTAGTCCCGGCGGGGCAGCCCTGCGAGGCTAGAGTGATTCCATTTGCCGGACATCCGGTGCCGGGCAACAGGTTGAGCGAGTTACCGTTTGACGTGTTGACGCCATCGAGGTTGTCGCAGATTTGCTGATTGCCGCCGCCGTCCGTGTACAGCTTGTCCAGCTTGTTGTAGTACTTGCGCAGCTCCAGATCGCCCGGGCCGGCGCCGCCGATCACGCCGCCGGCGTAGGAGTGGTAGCCGCGCGTGATCGAGAAATCGGACGCGCTGCCCGGGTGACTGCCGTTCGCGCTCGTGTAGCAGATACCAACCCGTACATAGAATGGATTCGTAGTGCTGATCTCGTGGTTCATGGCATCGATCAGGCCCACGTCGACGACGCTCGGAATTCCCGCCGTCTTGCCATTGTCGCGCTGGTCCACGGCCGCGCCTATGGTGTAACCGAGGCCGCTGGTTACCTTGGGTTCCCACACACCCAGCGCGTTGCGGCTCGTCAGCGACATCGCGTGATGATTGCCTAAATCCACCGAATCCTTGGTGAAGGTGATCTCCTGCTTCTGCAGCGGGAATTGCGTCGGCTGCGGTTCTGCGGGCGGATACGCCGCCTGGAACTCCAGCGTCGCCATGCTCGACGGTGACATCAGAGAGGTGCCCCGCCCCTCGAGCACCTTGTCCTGTGCGCCCTCAGACTGACACTCGTCCACCGAGTTGCCCGAGGCGTTTATCATCAGGTTGTTGAGCGAGATCGGATGGGGTCCGTCGAACAGGGTGGAGGCATTGTTGTTCGCGTCGAGTGCGATGTATCCGTCGAGCGTGCCGTCGAGATCGATGATCGCGGTGTTCTTGTCACCGTCCTGGAAGCCCTGGGCCTGGGCACCGAGATTGACGAGCTGCGTATAAATCTGATGGCGAAGATCGGTGTTGACGAAGCTGAGTTCCTTGCTGTTGGTCAGCGTCGGATAGCTGCTCTGGTTCGACTGGAACCACCCAAACGCTGCGTCGCCCTCGTACACCCACGGCACCTTGGTGCCGTCCTCCTTTATCAGCGTATGGGACGCCGCCCACTTGTCCACCGCGTGATGGTCGGCATTTGTGAACGTGGGGGCGACTTTGAAATCCACGAAGCGATCGTGATAGAGGCGGGCCGGGCCGTCGTAGATCATGTAGCCCGCAATGTTCCATCTGGGATCAGGATAGCCCTTGCCGATCTCGTCTCCGCCGCGCACAGTCGCGTCTCCAGCCGGGGTCCGATCGATGCAACCCTCGAACGGAGTCTGCGTTGAAAAGCTCGTGCCGGTGACAGGGCATGGTCCGAAACGATCGACGTTGTTCTGGCTCATTCCCTCGAACACCGAGTTCTCCGCCAGCATCCAGTCGCCCGGTGTGGCACCGTCAACGCCGCCCGCCGTCAGCAGCGTGGCGCTGTCGCGGTTAGTGGCGAAGCGGCCGTTGTCGATCACGAACCATTGGTCCCTCATCCACACACCGCGGTCGCGGTTGCGAGTCGCCGTCAGGCCGTCGAACTCGGCCAGCAGGTTCCGGCCCGACGGCTCTCCACCGACCAAGGGATGGAGCAACGCCGAGGTTTCCACGCTGTACTGGTTCTCGTCGTACAGGCCGTTGTAGCATGCAGTGACCCGGTTGTTCCTGAAGGCTCCCACGGGCTGGTACTGGTTAAAGTTGACCTGCGGGTATTTGCTATTTGCAGGCTGTGTCGGTGGCGTAAGGTACCAGTAGCCCACGCCCACGCCCTGGCATCCGTCGATGACATTATCGAGCAACTGAGTCGCCGGGTTGGTGATATAGAAGCCGCTGGCAGGTTCGATGTAAATCGGGAATTGGGCCGAGCATTCGCCCTGGACCGGCGCTCTATAAACGTTAAACCCTCCATCACTGTTAAGAGCGGTGCAACTGCCGCGAACCGGATTGGTCCGATCGTCCATGTCAGGGATATCGAAGCCGTTGTAGCCGATGTAGCTGGGCGACTCGGGATTATTGGTCATGTAGTCGCCCGTCCACCAGTATTTCCTGATAAGTTCGGCGCGCTTGTCCGCGGTCCCGTTGATATTGAACGAGTTGCTCATCGCGCCGACGCCGAGGTTGTGCTCGAAGGTGATTCCGGATTCGGCGCCGGTTTCCTCGTAGAAAAGAGAACCCACGGCGCGGACGCAGACGTTGTTCGAAATGGTCAGATTCCTGGTCAAATGAACCGTCACGCACTTGTTGTAGCTGTGGTCGACGGTGTTGGAATCCACCAGCGGCTTGTTTCCGACGTCGCCATCCATGTGGAAATGAATTGGATAACTGCCGAGCTGGTCCTTTCCGAATTTCTGCAGCTCCACTCCCTGGATCGAGACTTCACTGAAATTCGCGAGAAATTTAAGCTCGCCGCCCCAATGGATACTGCCCGGATCGGCTTTGTGAGTCGTCGCGGTCAGCTTGATGCTGCGGCTTATCAGCGCAACCGGGGCGCGCTCGTCAATCCCGTAGTTCTGCGCGGCGGGGTCGCCGTAGTTGAGCGGGCTGGGTTGCGAGGTGCATGCACTCGTGCATCCCGAGACCGAGCCGCACGCAACCGCGGTCAACGTGCCGCCAACCGTGCAGAGTTGGCTCGGCGTCGGCGCCTGGCTGCCGTAGTGATAGTGGGTAAGCAGCGTGGAGGCGTCGAGGTAGATGTCGCTGCCCGTCGGATTGTCGGCAGGCTTGGACTTGATGTCGGCGATTTTCACTATCTCGGTTTCGAACGGACTGAAGCTGGTGCCGCCCACGGCTATCCAGTCGCCGCGCCGCCAGGCCCCTGCCCCGGCACCTACATCGTCAGCCACGTGCAGTAACTCATCGCCGCCCCTCGCGACCAGTGCCGTCACTCCGCTGTCTCGGCCGTACTTTGGCGGACCCGCCGGCTTTGAAAGATCGGTCCAGTCGAGTCCGTTCGGCGGAACTCCCTTGATACCGTACATCTCCAGCGAGCCGCCGCTGCAAACTTCAATTCCCTTGCGAAAGGGCGTAGGGGCGACGGGATCGACGCAATTTGAGTTGGTGGTTGCCGGGGTGTTTTTGTCGCCCACAAAGTCGAGCCGAACCTGCGTGGACGGGTTGTCGGTTCCTATCGGGTGGGTCTTCTGGCCGATCTGCAGCGTGCCGCTAACCAGGATGGTGCCGATTTCCATTCGCGCGGCTCGATCGGGAAAGCAGAGCGTAGCGCCGGAATCGATCGTGATGGTCTTGAACCTGGCGTCCGCCTTGTCAACGTAAACCTTCGGCCCGCATCCGCCGGCACCGATTTCAATGTTGTCCGCGGCATCCTTGGCGCAGCTCGCACTGGATAGCGGAATTGCATCGGTTCCACAGATGCCGGGATCCGTGGAAACCGCACTCGCGGAGGCCGTGAGCGAGTGGCCGCCGCCACCTGAGGATAGGCCCGCACCACCACCGTCGCACGGGACCATGGCCACCGCCGCGAAAAGTGCCAGCGCTGAAAAAGTCAGACCGCGGGCGCGTCGCAAGCGCCTGGGATTTTCAGCGTTGCTCTTGCCAGAGCTTTCGATCGCGGAAAGCGAAAAATCATTCGCTGGCATCGCAGCTACCCTCCTCGGTCTGTATCGGCTGAGGTTAGTCGCCGGACCGGTATTCGCGGCTATACGCGGGGAACAGCAGCGAGAATTTTCTATGGTTGCCTTTCAGACCCGCCCCGGGATGAATCGAGGACCCTAAGGCATAGTAGGAAAGGAAGTCAAGAAGGAGGGCCGGAATGGCCATGTCCCGCGGCGCTGAAAGCGCCGCCAGGCTCGAACCTGAGGTAAGGCCGACTGCGTTATTGTTCCTGCGCGGTCATTTAGCGACGCAACGAGTCTTGAGCATGAGCCCCTTGGGCGAATAGGCTCCTCAGGCACCCTGTTGACCCTTACTGCCATCGGTCCAACAGGGGACGCTAACATGCGCGCGGTTCTTCAACGTGTCTCAAAGGCGGAGGTCGAAATCGAAGGCCACGTCACCGGCCGAATCTCGCGCGGATTCGTGGTTCTGCTCGGCGTCGCTGCTGGCGACACGGAACAGGATGCGGCGTTTCTGGCCGACCGCACACTCGGGCTTCGCGTTTTCGCCGACGCCGACGGCAGGATGAACCTCGCGCTCGACAAGGTCGGCGGCGAATTGCTGGTGATCTCGCAGTTCACGCTGCTCGCCGATACCAGCGCGGGACGCCGTCCCTCGTTCACGAAGGCCGCACCGCCCGACGAGGCGCGCCGCCTCTACGAGCATTTCGTCTCGCTCGCGCGGAAAAGCAATGTTAAGGTTGAGACGGGCCGGTTCGGCGCCGCGATGCAGGTGACGCTTACGAACGACGGCCCGGTCACCATCATTCTCGACAGCCGGGATCGTTGATTGCTATGCCACGCGCCGGATTTTACGCCGTCGAGTCGGGAAAAATTTCGTTTCGCAAGGACGGCAACTGGTACAGCGACGAGGAGCGAATCGACAATCCGCGTATCGCGCTCCTGTTCTCGCGCAGCATCAAGTGCAACCCTGACGGCTCCTATTATCTCCAGGTCGCCGAAGAACGCGCCTCCATCACGGTCGAAGACACGCCCTACGTCGTCAAATCGCTTCAGGACGACGGGCACGGCGGCTTGATCCTGATACTGAACGACGAAGAGCGCGAACCGCTCGATCCCTCGGCGCTCGAAGTGGGCGCGGACAACGTGCTCTACACGCGCGTCAAGGGCGGCGAGTTCCGCGCGCGATTCCTGCGCCCCGCGTATTACCATCTGAGCCCGCATTTCGAGATGGGCGGCGACGGCGCCTTCTATCTGCGGCTTAAGGGCGAGCGCCATCCGATAAGGTTCGCGCCCGGCGGCGACGGTTCGTAAGCATCGTGACCGAACCGATTCTTCACGTCGTCCTGGTGCGGCCCGAAATCCCGCAGAACACCGGCTCAATCGCAAGACTCACGGCCGCAACCCGGATCAGGCTTCATCTGGTCGGTCCGCTCGGGTTCTCGCTCGAAGATCGATACCTGAAGCGTGCGGGACTGGATTACTGGCCGATGGTCGATCTCAGAACCTATCTGGGATGGGACGAATTCGCGCGCGAGCACGGCGGCGATACGCCGATGAAGCTCTTCTCGGCGCGCACGGGGCGCTCATATCTCGCGGCAAAGTACGCGCCCGGCGATTTCCTGGTCTTCGGATGCGAAACGAAGGGGCTTGGCGCGGATTTCATCCGCGAGCGGATCGAGCGGACCTATCGGATTCCGATTTTCGAGCCGGGAGTGCGGAGCCTCAATCTTTCCAACGCGGTTTCGATCGTCGTTTACGAGGCGCTCCGCCAAACCGGCGCAATCACCGCCGAGAGTTAGCGAGACGTCAGTTCTTGCGCGAGCATCCGCCGCCCGCGCCGCAACCACATCCGCCCGAGGCCGGAGGGCGCGAGCCGAAGTAGTAGCCGATCGATTCAAGCTCCTCTACCGAAATCCATTCAGGCTCGGCTTCGAGAAGTGCGTCGCAATGCGTGCAGAAGCGGCGCTCGGCGCCGTCCGGTGCAAGGGCCACGTAGGTGAGCACGGACTTGCCGCACCGGTCGCATCGAGCGACGGGAAATGAGGTCGAGTCTGTCGAGCTATCGCGCATCGCGGTTATATGATCATGTATAGCAGATCG
>JAKAVX010000195.1 GCA_021827465.1 Deltaproteobacteria bacterium
CAAGGGAAATTCGATCGCCTGATCGATCCGCCCGGGCCGATCCACCAGTGCGGGCTCCAACATGGCCGGCCGGTTCGTGGTGAGAATGAAGAACACGTCGGCCTTTTCGCGAAGTCCGTCGAGTTCGTTCAGGAGCCGATTCAACATCACCTCGTCGCAGGCGCTATTGAGCTCGCTGCGCTCGCGCGCGATCAAGTCGGCGTCCTCGATCACCACAAGCGCCGGTTGTAACAGCCGAGCGAGAACCATGTACTCGTCGAGAATGCCGACCTGTTCGGCCGTGATGAGCAGCGTAGTGTGATCCTTGAGGCGGTCAGCCAGGTAACGTATGCAGTGCGTTTTGCCGGTTCCGGGCGGACCGTAAAATAGTAGGCCCTTTTGCGTCGAAAGGCCAAGCGCACGAAGAGCCGGGCGCTGCTTGGCGAACTCGAGCACGTTGCGCTCGATAGCGTTCAGCGTCTGCTCCGGAAGGATAAGAGCCTCGCGCTCCACTGGCTCGAGGTCATGTATTTGAATCCGTTGCGCATGACCCGACCATGCGTAGCTCTGCTCTAGGGAGAGCACTCGCCCTCGATAGCAGCTACGGGTGGAGAGCCGCCGCTCGATCACTTCGAACAACCGGGAACAACGGGCCGCACCGCTTTCCCCCGGCGGCACTGCGACTTCCAGTTTGATAGTGTCGCCGCGCTGACCGTAATTCTCGAGCCGCGACAGGACGACCGCGTAGGGCTCGGCGCCGTCTTTCAGGAGCCAAAGACCGTTCTTCAGACAGCGGACGCTTTCTCCTCGCCCTATGTCGACTTCTTCGTACTGCGGCGGAGCAATCTCGATAGCGCCATGGGTTCGCGCGAGTAACTTTGAAAACCCGATCGCCTCGTGCCGATACTCGGCATGTATGGCGACAAACGTTTCCGGTACGCGCGGCTCTCCCAGTACAGCATCGAGTGCCTGCTGCAAATCTGCGTGCTGCCGGATCGGGAACTCGCGTGACGTGACAAGCATTTCGTGAGCGCGCCGTGGGGCGAAATGCCTGATGATGCGCTGAAAAGCATAGCGCTCGGAGTAATCGGCGGCGTTTGGCTGCGCGGCGTTTGGGGTCAGCAGATTCGCACAGGCCCGCACGCACTCGTCGCAGATGAAGCCCGAATCCCTGGCAATAATCTGCCTGACGTCGTCCGCGGTCGAGTGACAGAACTGGCATCGACCGGCCGAAACCATGGTCATGGTCATCGTGGCAGCCTCCTCGCTGCGCGCAGGCGACGCAGCCTGGCCCTTAAGCTACCCAGAGAATCTGACGGAGGCTACAGATAGCTCGGCTACGTCGCGCCACGCTAACGACGAAACTCGACGCGGTGCGAATTTGCGAAATTCAACGACAGAAAACGTGGCGAGAGTCAGTCGATTTCGATTCGGACGGTCGAGCGGCGGCGGTAAATCTCGCCGCATCCGAGGCTTGCCAGGATGAGCGTAACCGCGATAAAGAAGCGCGGGGACAGCGGATGCCATAGCGCGTCGCCCAAAAACGCGAACAGGATCGTCCCCGGTATCATCCCAAGCATCGAAGCGACGAAATAATCGCGGAACTCGATAGGCGAAGCGCCCGCGAGCAGGTTCAGCGCGTTATACGGAATAACCGGCACGATCCGGAGATACAGGATGATGTGAAAGCCGTTGCGCGCGATTTTCGCGAGCAGCTTCTCGAATCGTTCCCCGAGGATCCGCTCAACGAAGCCCTTGCCTAAAAGCCGTCCCGCGCCAAACGCAACGATCGCTCCGATGTCCGCGCCAAGCATCGAATAGAGCGCGCCCCATAGCGAGCCGAACGCTAGCCCGCCCGCGATCGTCATCACCGCGCCCGGCACCAGGAACGACGGCCCGACCGCGTACAGCATCACGAACACGATCGGCCCCCATACGCCGAACGAAAGAACTTCAGCCTTTACCCGGCTCGGATCGCGAAACCATTCGGAATGGCTGTACAGAAGCCATCCGAAGACCAGCCCGATCGCGACGATCGCGGCAATCCGCACGATATCCTGCCATCGCACGCCTCTGCGCGGCGGCTCCGCGGGAGGAGAAACTATTGGTTTGGCTGCGGCCATACTGCACGCCCGGCGGCGATTATGACCGCCCTGAAATACTTCGTTTGTCGAACCTTAAAAAGGCTACTAAATTCGGTCCAAATCGATCTGGACGCTCAACCAAGGATTGTCCCATGAACGAACTCGGCAAGAAAGTGGCCCTCATCACCGGCGGCGGATACGGAATCGGAAAAAAGATCGCGCTTCGCTACGGCGAGGCGGGTGCGAAAGTCGTAGTCGCGGCGCGCAGCGTCGAGCCGATGCGCGAAACCTGCGCCGAACTGGAAAAATCCGGCGCCGAGGCAATCTGGATTCAGGCCGACGTGTCCAAGGAGACCGACTGCGCGCGGATGGTCGAGGAGACGATAAAGCGGTTCGGACGGGTCGACATCCTGGTCAACAACGCCGGAATCGCCGGACCGACCAAGCGAATCACGGACATGGCGCTTGCCGAATGGCAGGAAGTGCTCGATATCGATCTGACCGGCGCATGGCTCGCCTCGCGCGCGGCGATCCCGCAGATGGATCGGCAGCGCTCGGGAAACATCCTGATGATCTCCTCGGGCGCGGGACGGCGCGGCTATCCGCTCAGATCGCCGTACGCCGCGTCCAAGTGGGCGATGATCGGTCTTACCCAGACGCTCGCGGGCGAATGGGGCGCGCGCGGAATCCGCGTCAACTGCATCTGTCCGGGTGCAATCGAGGGCGATCGGATCGAACGCGTCATGCGCGCCCGCGCCGAGTCGCTCGGCCAGCCCTACGAGCAAATCAAGCAGAACTTCTTATCGCAGGCGGCGCTCCAGCGGATGGCAACCGAGGACGAAGTCGCGCGCGTCGCATTGTTCCTGGTCTCGGAGGTAAGTTCGGGCGTGACCGGCCAGACCGTCAACGTCGATTGCGGGAGCATTATGAACTGAGCGAGGGTTGCGCCTGCGCCTTAGCGTGAGATGTCCTGGTCGCGGACGGAGGCGTCGAAGCCGCTTGCCGAAAGCCGCTCGCGAATCGCACGCGCGAGCACCGGCGAGCGATGCCGTCCGCCGGTGCATCCGAACCCGATCGTCAGGTAACTCTTGCCCTCGCGCCGATAAAGCGGAATCAGCATCTCGAGCAGCCTTCCCACTTCGTCCACGAAACGCGCCGCGTCGGGCTGGTTCATTACGTACTCGTACACGCGGCGGTCGAGTCCCGTGAGCGGCCTCAACTCGGGCACGAAAAACGGATTCGGGATGAAGCGTACGTCGAGCATCAGGTCGAGCCCGACCGGAATTCCGTACTTGTAACCGAACGAGACGATCGAGATCGC
Organism: Deltaproteobacteria bacterium; assembly: GCA_021827465.1. The sequence goes on from JAKAVX010000195.1 coordinate 3,385, forward strand.
CATCCGCTCGCCCGTCGCCGCGCCCCTCACCCACGCGGTTACGATCTCGCGCAACTCGTGAATCGTGGTCGCGGTGGTGTCGATGATGCGGCTGGCGCGCTCGCGCATCTCGGCCAGCGCTTCGCGCTCCTCGCGGATGCTTTCGGCGACGCTGATACCGCCGTGGCCCATCGGATGCGGCCGGCGGCTTTCCGAGTAGCGGCGCGCGAGCACCTCGTCCGAGGCGTCGAGAAACAGGATCTCCGGGCGGATTCCCTCGCGTTCCAGTTCGGCGAAGATCGCCGGCCATTGCGGGAAGAAGAGTTTCTCGCGCGGATCGATCCCAAGGGCGAGCCCGGCGAAATCCTTGCGGCTCTCGCCGACCAGCTTGACGACGGTCGGCGCAAGTCCGACCGGGAGATTATCTATGCAGTAGAAACCGAGGTCTTCGAGCACCCGCATCGCGGACGCCCGTCCGGAGCCGGCCGCTCCGGTCACTATTATCAGGCGCGGCGCCGCCGCAGTGCCCCTCTTTTCGCCGCCGTTCGCCATAATCCGACACCTAGCACTATCGCAAGCGCGGGCGGGCGTGGCCGGGCGCTCAGAACCGGGCGTCCTCTTCCTTGATCAGGCGGAAAACCTCCTCCGCGTCCGCCGCCTCGATCAGTTTCTGCCGGAAGGACGGGTCCTTGAACAGCCGTGACACGCGCGCAAGCGCCTTCAGATGCAAGTTGGTCGAATCCTCGGGGGCGACCAGCACGAAAAACAGATGGGTCGGGTTGCCGTCGAGCGATTCGAAATCGACTCCCTTGACGTGGCGGCCGAAGGCGCCGACGATGCGGTCAACCCTGGCAAGTTTTCCGTGGGGAATCGCGATACCGTCGCCGATCGCGGTGGAACCGAGCCTTTCGCGTTCGGTCAATACCGCCATCAGGTCTTCGACTCGTATCTCGGGATGACGCGCCGCGAGACCTTGCGCAAGTTCTTTCAAAACCTGGGCCTTGTCCTGCCCGGCAAGTTGCGGCATCACCATCTCGGGGGTCAGGAAATCGGTTATCTTCATCAGTTATCGTTCCGAACTAGCGGTAAGCATGTATGTTTCGCCAGCGCGCGAGGCTGGTCAACCCACCCCCGGGTGCCCAGACGCACTTTGTTGCCCTGTCGCACGATCCGCGCAGGAAAGCAAATAGCCGCGGCCGCGGACGGCCGCGGCTAATCAATGACGCCCCCTTGCCGAAGGCCGCTAGACCGGCTCGGGCTCTTCGGCCGCGCCGCCGCCCAGGATTTCCGGCGCGGAAGGCACGCGGGTCTTCTTCGCCGTGATCTTCTCGGCGTGGTCCTTGAGCTGACGGCCGATCTTGTCGGCGAGCAGGTCGATCACGGTGTAGAGGTCGCGGTTCTCCTCGGCCGCGGTCGCGGCCAGGCGGCCCGACTTGAACGTGACCTCTCCCGAGTGGCGATACTTGTCGACTGACAGGATGAGATGCGCCTCGCTGGGACGCCTGAGCGCCTTGGCCACGTGAGTGAACTTGCGCTCAGCATACTGGCGAAGCGCGTCGGTCGGATCGACATGGCGAAAGGTGACTTCTACCTTGAGTTCGGGGGCGGCCATGCGCGCAGCGCGCTTGGTCTTGCGCTCTAAAGCCCGCTTCCTCTTACCTTTGCCCGGCGTGGCCCTCATAATGCCTCACCTCTCAGTCTAAACGCGCTAGCCGACCCGTTTGCGGCTTGCCGACGGCAGAATTCCCAACGCCTGTCGGTACTTCGCAACGGTGCGGCGCGCGATATTGATGGTTTCGTGCCGGAGCGTTTCCGCGATCGCCTGGTCGGAGAGCGGATTTCCGGGTTGCTCGGCCGCGACCAGAACGCGGATCTTCTCCTTGACCGTCTCGGCGCTCACGTCCTCGCCGGTGGACGCCTTGACGCCGGAAGTGAAAAAGAATTTGAGTTCGAAAATCCCCTGCGGAGTGTGCGCGTACTTGTTGGCAGTGGCGCGGCTTATCGTCGATTCGTGCATCCCGATATCCTCGGCCACGTCCTTAAGGACCAAGGGCTTCAAATGGCTGATGCCGTGGTCGAAGAAGGCGCGCTGGAACTTCACGATCGATCGCGCGACCTTGTAGATGGTCTGCTGGCGCTGGTAAATCGACTTCACCAGCCATCTTGCCGAGCGCAGCCGCTCCTGCAGGTATTCGCGCGTCTCCGAGCCGACCTCGCCGTCGTTCATCACCCGCTGGTAGTAGCCCGCCAGGCGAAGCCGCGGCACCGCGCTCTGGTTGAGTGTGACCACGTAATCGTTGCCCATCTTGTGGATGAACACGTCG
>JAKAVX010000196.1 GCA_021827465.1 Deltaproteobacteria bacterium
TTCCATCGGCTTGCGCAAGCGCTTGACTACCGGAAGTTCAACCATAACCGCTTCGTCCCACCTTCAAAAAGAATATCACATCCCGCCGGCGTCAGTCGGCAACGATCGAGGTAAGGCTTCGGTTGACGCCGACAACGCTCTGGATCTTCTGCACCACCAGCTCTCCGAGCGCGGTCACGTCACCCGCCTCGGCGACCGCGATTATGTCGTGCGGTCCGGTCACCGCATGGGCGACGGAAACCCCGGGAACCTGCCTTATCTTGGCCGCGACCTCGCGGGCCTTGCCGGGTGAAGTGTCTATCAGGATGAAAGCCTTGACCGTCATCGGTATCTCTCCTCCCGTGCCACGCCGGCGCGCGGACCATAGCCCCGGCGGCGTCTATTTTATCGGAGCGGGCGGAGCCGGATTTCCCTTCTCGTCGTAGGTGTAGAATCCGCGCCCCGTCTTGCGCCCCAGGTATCCCGCGTCAACGTATTTCTTGAGCAGCGGGCACGGCCGGTACTTGTCGTCGCCGAGCACGCGCTGCATCACTTCCATTATCGCAAGGCAAGTGTCGAGGCCGATAAGGTCGGCCAGTTCCAGCGGACCCATCGGCTGATTGGTGCCGAGCTTCATCGCGGTGTCGATATCGGTTACCCCGCCCACTCCCTCGTACAGCGTGTAAACCGCCTCGTTGATCATCGGGAGCAGAACGCGGTTGACGATAAAGCCGGGAAAATCCTGCGCCGTCATCGTGGTCTTGCCGAGCCGCTCGGCCAGATGCTGCGTCTCGCGGTAGGTGCCTTCGGAAGTCGCGAGACCGCGGATGATCTCGACCAGTTTCATCGCGGGCACCGGGTTCATGAAGTGCATCCCGATTACCTGGCCGGCGCGGCTGGTCCGCGCACCCATCCTGGTGATCGATATCGAAGAGGTGTTGGAGGCGAAGATGATGCCCGGATGGCATATCTTGTCGAGCTTCTGCAGCAGCCCGATCTTCACTTCTTCGTTCTCGGACGCCGCCTCGATTACGAAGTCGGCCTCGCTCATCGCATCGAGTTCGGTTGCGGTCCTGATCCGGGCAAGGATTTCGTCGCGCTCTTCGGGCTTGAAGCGTCCGCGCTGGATCATGCGGTCGAGGTTGCGGCGAATAGCCTTGAGACCGCGCTGGCAGGCATCTTCCGAGATGTCGATCATCAGGACCGGAATCCCGGCCTGCGCGGCGACCTGCGCGATACCCGAGCCCATCTGCCCCGCGCCGACCACGCCGAGCGTCTTTACGTCCATCAGAGCCTCCCATCACCACCAGTCGCCACCTGCTCGGGCGACCTTCATGGCCCAAAAAAGGGATGAAGCTGGCGTTCGCACGACTGCGCATACCCAGCTTCAATTCGAGACGTTACACCGGGCCACGGGACCCTGCAAGCTGAGTGAAAAATCGAGTGATTTGACAGGCCTGGGATCGGAAGCCAGCAAACCGCCGCGGCCGCTATCGCGGTGCCGCGCGGGATGGCGCCGCGGCGGGCGCGGGCGGCTGGGGCAGTTTCCCACCCGGGAATTTGGCCCACTTGGATTCGCCCGCGCGCAGCGGCGCGGTCAGAGCTCCTCCGGAAGCGATCACCACCTGCTCGATTTCGTTGCTAAGCGTCTCGGCCTCGAACAACGATCGGAAGCCGAGCGCGACGCATTGCTGGACCTGCGGATCGTCGGCCGGACCATTGTCGCGTACTTTGCGCAGAATCGCCCTCAGCGCGGAAACCCGCGCCTGCAATTCGGTCAACCGCGCCTCGACTATGGGAGTCGGTTTTCCGTCGGCCATCAGATGAAGCGCGAGCGCCTGGTTGCGCTCGGATTCGGCAAGCGATTTGAGCGTGAGCCGGATCTCGCGGCATGAGGTTTCCGCGGTAAGCCGCGTCTCAGGATGCGACGCGCCGTGGGCCGGCGACGCGAGAATCGCTATCGCGACTATCGCGGCGGAGACCGCGGCACGCGCGCCGCCCGTCAAGGCAGGCGCCGTCTGTTCGATACGGCCGGGGCGGATGCAACGGGCCTGGAAAGGCCGCTTCGACGGGATACGGGGCACTACTCCCTGAAAAACAGTCTCACCCCCGGGTTGCGCATTACAGCCGATTGCAACCGGCAAGCCGCGCGCGTGATTTGCGTTTAACAATCGGCGCCGGGACTGTCAACGCGGCCTCGCGCCCTCCTTGCCATCCGGCGCGAGTCTCGCCAAAAATTGGGGCGCGATGGCGAATCATCTAGAGGTAAGGCCACCTCGATCGGCCGCCCCCGTCCGGCTTCTGAAGTTGGTGTGGGGCGTGGCGGCCACCCTGCTTGGGGTGCTGAACACCGCCGTAATGGCGTCGCTATCGGCGCTGCTCGCCGCACTCGGGATGCATCGCGGAGTCTCGGCGCTGAGCCGCGCGTGGGGATGGATGATTATCCGGACCTGCGGCGTCACGGTCGAAATCGAAGGCCTGGAGCATCTTCGCGGGCTCAAATCCTATGTGCTCGTGACCAACCATCAGAGCTTCTTCGACATCTTCGCGGTAGTGGCTTTCATGCCCGGCGACATCCGCTTCGTCGCAAAGAAGGAACTGCTGCGGATCCCGCTGATCGGCTACACGCTGCGCAAGAACCGCCATATCGTGATCGACCGCCAGCGCGGAGGAAAGTCGATTCGCCGCGCCCTTGAGGCCGCGCGCGGCAGCTATCCGATCTGCGTGTTCGCCGAGGGCCATCGCTTCAACGACAACCTGATCCATCCGTTCAATGAGGGCGCCGCGTGGATCGCGATCGCGACGAAATTGCCGTGCGTGCCGCTGGCGATAATGGGCTCGGGCGCCTTCTATCCGCGCGGGGCGATGGTGGTTATTCCCGGCGGCAGGATGAAGATGAGAATCTGCCCGCCGATTCCCGCCGAAGGCGCGGATCGCGCCGAGTTGACCCGAACGCTCGAGGAAACGGTGCGCGCCGCGTTCGATCCCGCCTGGCACGGCTAAGCGCCGCGTCCGCGCCGTCGGCGGGCGCGATCATGGCCCGCGGTGAAGTCCCCGAACCTGCGATTCCCTGCAACATGGGGCGGATGCCGTTTCGCTCGCGTCGCATCGCAGCCGCCGGCGCGACTCGCTCCGATTGTTAAACCTCGCCGTTCTCGGCTACTTTGGCCCGGGGCCCGTATGCCGCCTCTTGGGCATCACGGGCGGTTTTGCCGTGCTTCGGAGGACTGACAGACGATGGATAACAAGCTCAAGCTCGATATCTACCGCAAGATGCTTCTCAGCCGCAGGCTCGAGGAACGGATCGCGGAGTTGATCAAGGCCGGACAGGTCGGCGGCTTCATGCATGCGGGCGTCGGTCAGGAGGCGCTGCAGGTCGCCGCGATTGCGACGATGCGTCCCGACGATTACCTGCTCTACGCCCATCGCGGCGTCGCCTACTGGGTCGCGCGCGGAATCCCGATCGAAAAGATTCTCTGCGACCTCGCCGGCAAGGAAGGCGGCACGAATCGCGGCAAGGGCGGCGTCATGCGGGTCGTATATCCGAAGCTTGGCGTGCTCGGCGAAAGCGGCACGCTCGGCGGATGCTTCCCAATCGCAGCCGGCGCGGGGATTTCGATCAAGGTCAAGGGCGAGGACAAGGTGGTGCTGTGCTTCTTCGGCGACGGCACCTCGAATCGCGGCACCTTCCACGAGGCGGTCAACCTGAGCGCCGTCCGAAAACTCCCAGTCGTGTTCATTTGCGAGAACAACGGATGGGCGGTCTCGATGCCGACCGAGAGATCGACCGCGGTCAAGGATATCTCGGCGCGCGCCGCCGGCTACAACATCCCGGGCAAGACCGTTGACGGCAACGATCCCGAGGCGGTGTACGAGGCGGTCAAGGAAGCCGTTGATCGCGCAAGGAAAGGTCTCGGCCCCTCGCTCGTCGAGTGCAAGACGTACAGGCTCTGGGGTCACTGGGTCGGCGATCCCGAGAATTACCGCTCGCGCGAGGAAGTCCAGAAGCATTGGCGGCGCGACCCGCTGCCGCGCCTCGAGCAGAAACTCCTCGAGGAGAAGCTGCTCACCGACAAGACCAAGGCCGAGTTCGAGGCCGAGGCGCGCGCGGCGATCGACAAGGCGGTCGAGTTCATGCGCAACCAGCCATTTCCGAAACCGGAGACCGCGCTGCAAGACGTTTTCTCCGAATCCACGGCCGGCTGACCCGAAAGAAAAGCGAGACGGTTAATACGCGATGCGAACCATCACTTATGCGGAAGCGATAAGGGAAGCGATCATCGAGGAGATGAAGCGCGATCCTTCGGTAATTCTCTACGGCGAGGACGTTGCCAATTTCGGCGGTATTTTCCGGATAACCGCCGGACTGAAGGACATGTTCGGTGACGAGCGCGTTTTCGACACGCCTATCTCGGAAAACGCGCTGGTGGGAGGCGGCGTCGGCGCGGCCCTGACCGGTCTGAGGCCCATCGTAGAACTCCAGTTCGCGGATTTTCTCTTCACCGCGGGCGACGAAGTCGTGCTTAAGGCCGGGATGTGGCGCTACGGACATGGCGGCGCGTACAAGATTCCGCTGGTAGTGCGATGCCCGTCCGGCGCAACAGCCACCGGTCCCGAACACGGCCAATGTCCCGAGGCGTTTTTCATGCACGCACCGGGACTGAAGATCGTTTCGCCGTCGAATCCCGCCGACGCGAAAGGACTTCTCAAATCCGCGATTCGCGAGGACAACCCGGTCCTTTATTTCGAGCACAAGCTACTCTACGCGACCAGCGGCGAAGTGCCCGAGGGCGAGGACTTCATGGTTCCGCTCGGCAAGGCGTCTATCGCGCGCGAGGGCGACGACCTTACACTCGTTGCAATCTCCGCGATGGTGCCGAAGGCGCTCAAGGTCGCCGAGCGGCTCGCCGGTGAAGGCCATAGCGTCGAGGTTATCGACCCGCGCTCGATGGTCCCGTTCGATCGCGAGACCATCATCGAATCCGTCAAGAAGACCGGCAAGATCGTGGTCGCCGAGGAAAGCTACAAGACGCTCGGCGTCGGCGCGGAGATCGGCGCGATGCTGATGGAGAACGCGCTCGAATACCTCGACCGCCCGCTTCGCCGCGTCGCGATTCCCGACGTGCCGATTCCGACCGCGGCGGTGCTCGAGGCGTTCGTTATCCCGAACGAGGAGAAGATTTACCAGGCGTGCCGCGAGCTGCTTTCCTGACGCATGGAACTTCGTTTACCTGCTGAATACCCGGGGGTGCGATGGCGTTCGTAATTCAGATGCCCAAACTCGGCCATGCAACGACCGAGGGCACCGTTGTCGAATGGCATAAGCGCGAGGGCGAGAAGATCATTCAGGGCGAGGCGATCCTCACCGTCGAGACCGATAAAGCTCAAGTAGAAGTTGAATCTCCGGTTGACGGCCTGCTCAGCAGGATGGTCGCCGCCAAGGGGCAGGTGGTCGCGGTCGGCGGCGCGCTCGGCGTGATCACCGCCGAGGGCGAGGCGGTTCCTGCGGACCTTGCGGGCCCGAATGGCGGGAAGACCGCGGCAGCCGCGCCTTCGAAATCCGAAGCGAAACCGGCGCCCGCCGCGCCCTCGGGCGCGCGGAAACGGGTCGCCGCGTCGCCCCGGGCCAAGCGCCTTGCCGCCGAGCATGGAATCGACCTTGGCGCGATAGCCGGAAGCGGACCCGACGGGCTCGTTACCGAAGA
>JAKAVX010000197.1 GCA_021827465.1 Deltaproteobacteria bacterium
CGCGTCCCGGCCTGGCTCGGCTCGGATGGACCTGGCGGCAGCCCGACGTTGGCTACCTGATGATCCGGCTGCTCGAAAGGATCGGCGCCGCAAGCGAGGTGCGGGATTTGAAGCGAGTCTGAGGGCAGGTCCAATAAAGTACGCTCGCGGCAACTGGTCGTGTCTTTACCGCGAGCGCGGTAGAGGCCGCGTCTGAAGCGCCGCTTTTCACAGCCTTAAGCACAGCTTAAGCGTTTCCCCGGAAAAACTTGGTCAACTCCTCGTCATTGTGTGCTGCGGCCGAAAGGCGCGACGCGCAGCCTTCGTTGTTCCGCTCGGGAGCCAGTGTTCTGACGGGTCTGAAATCCGGTCCCGGAAGCGCGCTTAAGCGGCCGTCGCGTCCGCGTTTTTCTTTAAAGATCCTCTCGACTCAAATGGTATGAGCGCCCACGCAAGTGGGTTAAAGTCTCGCCGTCCGCAATCCGGCGCGTGCCGCCCAGTGCGCAATCCGCAACGAGTTTTCCGCCTCTCATCGGCTCTTTTTTCGTCCGACACGGTCCGCATCGCCCGCCCCCGACCGTGGCACAAGATTTGGAAATTGTCCTGTCGCAGGAAGTTTTACGCCTATCGTACTGGAGCCCATGTTCACCACCGGGGGAAGTGCTTCTTCAAGTTCCGTCGCTGAAAACGATCCTTTCGAAGCGTCAGCAGCCGAGGATCCGTCTCGCGGGCGCCTCGCGACGAATTTCGCGCGCGAAAGGGTCTACACGATCGCGGGTCTGGCCATAACGGTCCTTGGGGCCGTGATGCTCGGGTTCGACGTCGGGCCGGTGCTCGTGCATCGAATCCAGGCGGGTCACGGCTGGGGTGTTTTGGAGCAGGCCGCCTTCATCGCGATCGTCTACTTCTTCATATACGGCAATTTCGTCTATCTGCTCGCGCGACTCGGCTACCTCGGCCGTCGCCTGGCCCATCGCGAAGCCGAGCGGGACGAGCTCGAAGCGCCGTTTGATTCCGAAAATCCGCCGTCTCTCACCGTCCTGGTTCCCTCGTACCGCGAGGAAAAACGGGTCGTGACGCAGACGCTCCTGTCGGCCGCCCTGATGGAGTACCCGCGCCGGCGTATCGTGCTGCTCATTGACGACCCGCCGGACCCGGATAGCCCGGCCGCCGCGCGCCAGCTTGCGGAGACCCGGGAAATCCCGCTCGGGATGGGCAGGACGCTGCGCGAGGCGGCGCGGCCGTTTCAGGCGGCGCTTGCGGATTTCGAGGCGCGCAGGGCGAAGGGAAAGATACCGGCGCGCACGGAAAGCCGGCGGCTTTCGGCTCTTTGCGCGCGGGCGGCGCAATGGTTCGAAGCCAATGCCGAGTCCTGGGCTGGCGGCGACCACACCGACGCGCTCTTCGTCGAGAAGATCCTGCTCGAGTCCGCGCGCTCGTTCAGGAAGCGCGCAGCCGAATTCGATGCCGCCGCGCGCTCAAACGCCGTGCCGCCCTCAGGACGCGCGCTTCGTCGCGAATACCGCCGGCTCGCCTCGTTGTTCGACGTCGAGATCGCAAGCTTCGAGCGCAAGCGCTACGTCAATCTCTCGCACGCGCCGAACAAGGCGATGAACCTCAACAGCTATATGGGGCTGATGGGGCGGAGTCTTCGCGAGGTGCCCCGCGCCGACGGTCTCCATATCGAGGATTGCGACCCCGCCGGTGCCGAACTGACCGTTCCCGACAGCGATTACATCATCACGCTCGACGCCGACAGCCTGCTGCTTGCCGATTACGCGCTCAAGTTGATGCACGTGATGGAGCAGCCGGGCAACGAGCGGGTCGCGGTCGCGCAGACGCCCTACAGCGCGGTGCCCGGTTCTCCGGTCCTGCTCGAACGGGTGGCCGGCGCAACCACCGACCTGCAGCACATCATCCATCAGGGCACTACGCGCTTTAACGGCACCTACTGGGTCGGCGCCAACGCGCTCCTGCGCAAGCGCGCGCTCGACGATATCCGCGAAGTCTTCGAAGAGCGCGGCTTTCCGATCGTGAGATACATCCAGGATCGCACCGTGATCGAGGACACCGAATCGACGGTCGACCTGATTGCCAGGGGTTGGACGCTCTACAACTATCCCGACCGGCTCGCCTATAGCGCGACCCCGCCCGACTTTGGCTCGCTTATAATCCAGCGGCGGCGATGGGCGAATGGCGGGCTTCTGATTCTACCCAAGCTCTTGCGCTACATGTTCACCGGACCGAAACGGGCGAACCGGCTGGTCGAGGGGATGTTGCGCGTCCACTATCTGACCTCGCTTGCCGCCGTGAGCCTCGGAATGCTGGTGCTGCTGGCGTTTCCGTTCGAGGGCGCGATGCGCAGCCTGTGGCTGCCGCTCGTCGCGATCCCGTACTTCTGGATGAACGGACGCGACCTGGTGATGAACGGCTACCGATGGATCGACCTGCCGCGGGTCTATGCGCTCAACCTGCTGCTGATCCCGATAAACCTGGGCGGCGTCGCTAAGTCGCTGCATCAGGCCGCGACCGGACGCAACACGCCATTCGGCCGCACTCCGAAGATTACCGGACGCACCGCGGCGCCGCGCCTGTACGTCGCGGCAACGATCGGTATCCTTGCGTACTGCGCATGTTTCGGTGCCCTCGACCTGGAGAACTCGCGATGGGTTCACGGAGGCCTGATGATGCTCAATGTGGGCCTCCTGTGGTATGCGCTGCGCTACATGATCGGCCTGCGCGAGGCGGCTGAGGACCTCGGACTGGTCCGCGCGAGCGAGGCGGTGCGGAACGCGCTGGAAAGCATGCCGATTTTCCAGGCGTCGTTCTGGCGCGGGCCCGACGTGCAGGAGCTGGTCGGCCCGAACGGGATCCGGATGGCCGTGGAGATGGCTTCCAGCCGCAACAAGGCCGAGCAGCCTGCCACGCGTCCCTGCGTCGATACGACCTGCGCCGACTCCGCGTCGGCGGAAGCTCGGTCGGGAAGATAGCGGTAGACGGTGGCGAACCCGAAGTTCTTGATCGGCACGAACTCGCGATGGGTTTCAAGGAACGATCTGTCAGGTTTGAGGCCTTCTCTTTCGTCGGCCGAGAAGTAGACGTAAAAGCCGGAATGCTTCATGACCTTGCGCCAATCGCGTGAGAAAGACGCCTGAATCGGCAGCATCGAGATCGTATCCCGCCCGGTGTAAAAGGCGAGCACCGGGAACTGGTTTGCCGCATAAATCCGGTCACCGCTTGCGGAGATGCCGGCCAAGTAGTCGGCTACCGTCACCGCCGGCCACTTGCTGTTGTCGACCCACGGCTTCGTCAGCTTGACGAAGCTTGGCGAGAGCTCAACCGCAAGTACGAGGACCAGTGCCGCGCCACCGACCAGTTTCCACCTCGGCTCGCGACTTGCGAGAAAGCGAAAGACCTCGTCGAGTCCGACCGCGCTCAGGATGAAAACCGGAATCACGAGCGGGAGAAGATAGCGGGTTTCCTTGTGCTTGAGCGTTAACATGTAGGTGAAGTACAAGACGCCCCACAGCAGCAAAGACAACTGCTGACGCCGGGCTTCGTTCACACAGTTGGGAGCGCCGTCAATGAGCGAGCCGTTGGCGCCTCGGCAGAGACCTCCGCTTATCATCGCAATTGCGAGCACCGAAGCAACGATCATGGCTGGCAACGCCAGAGGAAGGAACTGGTGCATTGATGTGACGGTCATGGTTGCTACGAGTGCGACAAAGCTTACGAACCATGAGGCCAGGGTCAGCACACGAGGCAGGCCCCGGTGCGCTTCCTCTTCGGTGCCGGCTCGATGGCTTCGTGCGACGGTCGTGTCTCCTGCGTCTGCGAAGAACCTCATCGCCAATATGCCGACGGCAGCGGCAGCGCTCAGCAATACGATTGCCGGGAACATCCTCGGTATCGCCCGAAAGAAAAGCGTCGGAGGATTGTATTGGTCCAACGTTGAAACATCCCGGCTCGCTGCGAGGAAGGGTTCGAGGAAGAAGCCGTACCGCATTTGAGCCCAGGCCCAATACGGCACGAAGCCCGTGAGCGCCCCAGCCGCGAAGGGCACCGCTCCCTTCAGCCTGGATTGCGAACTCGTAATGCAGAGCGCGAAGTAGACAGCGAGAAATACCGAAGAAAAGCGCGTAAGCGAGGCGCCGGCGAACAAAAGACCCGAGACATAGAATGACAGCGGAGACGAGCGGCTGAAAAAAAACATTGAGGCGACCATCAGGGAGACGGCGGGTGCGTCTGACATCAGCTCGTGCGAGGCTTCGGTGAAATAGGGACAGAAGGCGAAAAGGATTGCCGCGAGCAGCGCGGCCGACTCGCCCAAATACGTTTCGGTGAAAAGAAAAGCGCACGGTATCACCGCCGCCGTGACGGCTCCCTGTACCAGGTTCGCACAATAGATGTTGTTCCAAGCCTTGAATCCGGCCGCATACAGGATTGAGAGCAGCGGCGGACGATAATTCAGCTCGTCGTAGTTGGTCCGGCCCTCGCCGATGACCTTGGCATCCTGCAAATAAACCGTCTCGTCCCAGAAATGCGAGTACGAAAGCGGGACCGTCCGCAGCAACCATCCGAACGCCATCGTCAGAAGTAAAATCGCGATTTTGCGATGCCTGGTAGCCACTGTGATTTCTCTCGGCCGGTATCGGTAAAATATTCGTGCCGTCGCGGTGAATCCAGCCGGGCGGTGGGGCGTCGCGGCTCGCCAGGTTGCGGCTGTCCGGCTTGCCGACCGCAAGCGGCGCTTGACTTAGTAGCCAACATATACAAAATGTAGAGTCAGCGAGAGGCGCTGCGCAAGGGCTCTCGGGGCCATCTCCCTTCGCGGCAACTCCTTGGCGTTGTTAAGGAGGTGTCGGTTATGAGGGCTCAGCAACGCACAGAGGCGGCAGGCCGAATGCGGCTCTGGGACGAATTTCGAAACGATACGGAATTGGTTGCCAGGCATCGGATCACGCAGGACGAGATGGGCCTGCTGCGCAACATGGTGCTGGTCGGGAGATTTACCGACAAGCGCGATCTTCTCACGGCGCTTCGGATGTTGCGGCACGGCGGATGTAACTGAACCGCGCACCGGTCGCGCGAAGGACGGTTTGGCGCCCGGGCGTGCGGGCCTGCCATTCGCGCACCATCGCGCCGCAGGACGAAGCGTGCTCTCGGTTTCCGCCGAAGCGGGCCGGACACGGCCCGCTTCGGCGGTTGTCGAGCCGGTGCCCGCCGGAGGATAATCGTACCCGATGCTCCCCCGGAGGTGAGGAATGTTCGGTTACGAGATGCTGTTTCCGATGTTCCTCCCGATCCTGCTGCTCTCGGCGATTTTTGGCGGTGTGCTCGGAGCGGCGGTGGCGTTCGGCTATCTCCGGTTGCGAAGTCTATGGGCTGGGCCGCTGCCCCGTGAACAAGCGCGCGCGATGGCGGTGCGGGGCTCGGTGATAGGCGCCTTTTCGGGGGTGGTGGGCGTAATCCTGCTGATCGGTTTCAACCTCGCGCTGCATCTCGCCTAGCGCGTGCGTCGCCGCAAGGTTCGGTCGCGCGTCACGCTCGATCGGGAACGAACCAGAGAACGCCGAGTGGAGGAAGGACGAGCGACAGCGAGTACGGAAGCCCATGCCCCGGCATCCGCTCGGCCATCACCGCGCCCGCGTTGCCCACGTTGCTTCCACCATAGACGGCAGAG
>JAKAVX010000198.1 GCA_021827465.1 Deltaproteobacteria bacterium
AGAACGCGCTCATTGATCCAAGCCTAATGTTGAAGCAGCTTGGTTGCGTCGGTACCCTATGCTGAGGCGGTGCGGGCAGCCCGATGCAGGGGGGGTGCGACGGCGGTTCGACGCGGAGAGAGGGGCGCTAGATCATGGAATACACCTCACATGCCCGGCGGGTTGGCGCGGCTCTGGTTCCGATCTTCCTGCTCGCGCTTTCGATGCTCGTCGGATGCGTGATCGCGAGACCAGCTTTTGCCGCTGACCCGGCGAATGCCGGCGGCTCGTCCGGCGCGGCGTCAGGCGCTCCCGATCAGGCCCTTCAGCAGGGCGTTGAAGGCGACCCTCTCGAGCCGTTCAATGACGCGATGTTCAGGTTCAACCTGAAACTCGACGACTGGGTCCTGCATCCGGTCGCGAGCGGTTACGCGGACATAACGCCCGAAGAGTTTCGCGAAGCGGTCGGCCGCTTCTTCGACAACGTCGAGTTCGTTCCGCGCTTCGCCAACAATCTTTTCCAGCTTCGTCTTCCCCAGGCCGGCGGCGAAGTCGCGCGCTTCGGCATCAACACCACGCTCGGGCTTGCAGGTTTCTTCGATCCGGCCAACAAATGGTTCGGCCTGAAAGAGCATCCCGACGACTTCGGTCTCACGCTTCGGTACTACGACGTGCCGACGGGGCCGTACCTGATGCTGCCGTTCATGGGCCCGTCGACGGTCGGTGACGCGGTCGGGCGCGGCGTCGACTCCTTCATGGACCCGCAGTACTACTTCATGCCGTTCTGGATGTCGTTGGCGGTGGGCGGCGGCGAGACCGTCGCCGTCGCGGTCAACTATCGGTCGTTGCACTTGAACCAGTTCGAGGAGGCCGACCGCTACGCAATCGACCTTTACGGCGCGGTTCAGGACGCTTATCTCCAGACCCGCCGCGTGCGCGTGCGCGAGCTCAAGCACAGAGAGTAACGGGCGTCAGTCTATTGTTATCGGCGGCGCGCTAATCGCCTTGGCGCGCCGTTTTTTTTTGATGGGGCTGGCGGGTGGTCCGCGCTTAGCGCGTCAGTTCACATGCTCCCACGCATGGTAGGAGCTTCGCACCAGCGGCGCTGACTCGACGTGACGAAAGCCCAGCCCAAGCGCTTCGTCGCGAAGCTCCGTGAATTCCTGCGGAGTGACGTAACGCGCAACCGGCAGATGCTCCTTGGACGGGCGCAGGTACTGTCCGAGCGTCAAGATGTCGCACTCGACCGCGCGCAGATCGCGCATCACCTGTATCAGGTCCGCGGTTTCCTCGCCGAGCCCGAGCATTATTCCGGCCTTGGTCAGAAGCGGACGGCCGAGCGCGCGCGCCGTCTCCTTCGCGTGCCTTAGCACCTCAAGCGAGAGCTCGTAATGGCCGCCCGGGCGCGCGGTGCGGTAAAGGCTCGGCACGGTCTCGATATTGTGGTTGTAAATGTCCACCGGCGACTCGACCACCGTCTCGACGCTTTCCGCCGAGCCGCGGAAATCCGGCACGAGCACTTCGACGCGCGCCGATGGAACAGCCCGCTTGAGTTCCCGCGCGGTCGCGGCGAAATGAGCCGCGCCGCCGTCGGGCAGGTCGTCGCGATTAACCGAAGTCACCACCACGTGGCGAAGTTCGAGCTTGGCCGCCGCTTCGGCGACGCGCCGCGGCTCCTCGGGATCGAGCGGACGGACCTTGCCATGCGCGACCGCGCAGTACGGGCAGTTTCGCGTGCACACGTCGCCCATCAGCATGAAGGTCGCCGTGCGATGCGAGAAGCATTCGCCGATATTCGGACAGCACGCCTCCTGGCAGACCGTGTGCAGCCTCATCTCGGCGAGCAGCCCGCGCGTGCGCGCGTACTCCGGCGACACCGGCGCTCGCACCTTAATCCAATCGGGATGTCTTCGTTCAGCCATCGCTATGCGCCGTGCGCTCGCGCCTTGTCAGGTGCGGCAGCCACGTCCGCCTTCCATCTATCTATGAGCTTCACCCACGGGCGCCACGCGATCAACCGCGTTCCACAGCGCCGCCGCATCGTCCTCGACGAGCCGCCCGTATCCGAACACATCGGCGAAACTCGCGCGCATCGTCGCGGCGAAATCCGCCGTCGTTACGTCGCCCCGTCCCAGTTCCGCGATCGATGTCATCCGGCATCCCTGGATTCCGCACGGGACAATCCGCTCGAAGAAATCGAGGTCGGTCCGCACGTTGAGCGCGAATCCGTGAAGCGTGACCCATCGCCGGATACCGACGCCGATCGACGCGATTTTGCGCTCGCCCGCCCATACGCCGGTAAGCCCTTCGCGCCGCTCGGCCTCGATTCCGTAGCCCGCGAGCGCCCGGATCATCGATTCCTCGAGCTTTCGGAGGTAGCGATGAACGTCGCGGTCGCGCCCGGTGAGCTTAAGGATCGCGTATCCGACCAGTTGTCCCGGCCCGTGATAAGTGACCTGCCCGCCGCGCGACACGCGATGGACCGGAACCCCCGACGATTTCGCCGCGGCGAGATACTGCTCGTCGGCGCCGCGCCCGAGCGTGAAGACGTGCGGATGCTCTAGCAGAAGCAAAGTGTCGTCGCGCCTGTCCGCGTGGCGCTCGGCGACCATCGCGTCCTGCAGCGCGAGGCTCGCCTCGTAATCGACGACGCCCATATGCGCGACCGTGAGCGTTCGACACTCGTCCATCGTTGCTTTCAAGTGTACCGGACTTCGCCCGTCTCGTCGCATCCCGCGAAGGCCATTTCGCTCCCGCGGCGGGCCGCTCAGGCGGTCGGCCGCGAATCGGGCGCGCTCGTTTCGCCTGCGCGCGGTTGTGCCTACGACGGTTTCCGTCGTATAGGATGCGCGGGGACTTCAAGGGGGCAATTGGGGACAAAAGAATGACAGACCGCGAGCGCCGCGGATGGGTCGTCGTTGGCGCGCTGTTCACCACGCTCTTCTTCATCTGGGGCGCGATCAACAGCGGCGGGGTGTTCGTCATCCCGGTGCTGAAGTATTTCGGATGGACGCGCGCGAGGATCTCGACGCTGGCCGCGGTGTCGGCGCTCGCCGGCGGCGCGGCGGGGCCGTTCGTCGGATGGATGCTCGACCGGGTTGACGCGCGAAAGGTGATGGTCGCGGGGGCGGGTGTTTACGCGCTCGGGCTGTTCGTGCTGAGCCGCGCCAACTCTTTCGGCACGTTCTTCGTAGTCTACGTCATCTTCGGCATCAGTTCGGCCGCGTCCACGATTCTGCCCTCCTCGGTGGTGATCGCGAACTGGTTCGAGGAGCGGCGCGGGCTTGCGATGAGTATCGCGTTCACCGCGGTCTCGCTCGGCGGCGCCGCGATGACGATAGTCGTGAACTACGCGATCAAGCTCAGCGGATGGCGTCTTGGATGTGTCGCGCTGGGCGTGCCGATCGCCGCGCTTGTTCTCCCGATGCTGTTCGTCGTGGTCAGAACCCGGCCCGCGGCGGAACCGGCGACGCCGGGCGCCGCTGACGATCCCGCGCAGACGGTGGTCGAGGTGCCGGGGCTCGAGATGCGCCAGGCGCTCCGGACGCGCTCGCTCTGGATGCTCGCGCTCGCCTTCCTGCTCGCGAACTGTATCGGCTCGGGCGTGGGGTTCCATTTCATCGCCTACCTGATCGGAATCGGCTACAGCGCGACTTTCGCGGCGGGAACCGCGAGCGTCTCGCTGCTGTTCGTTGCGCTCGGAAGCCTGGTGGCCGGTCCACTCGCCGATCGGGTGGGCGCGCGCACCGCGCTTGCGATAGCGGTCGGCGCGTGGTCAATCGGGATGCTGCTGCTGCTCGACGCGCGCCAGGGGCCGGCGCTTGCCGGCTACGTGGTGCTGGGCGGATTCCTGTTCGGCGCGCCGTGGGTGCTGGGAACGCTCGCGGTGGTGGAATCGATGGGCATCAGGAGGCTCGGCTCGGTGCTCGGATTCCTCGGCATCTTTTCGACCATCGGGATGGCGATCGGGCCGGTCGTAACGGGGCGCATCTTCGACGAGACCCACAGCTACCATCCGGCGTTCTGGCTGTTTATCGCGCTGTCGGCCGTATGCGCCGTGGCGGTGTCGGCGTGCCTCCCGCTCGAGCGCGAGCAGGAGCGTCTAGCGGCGCCGGCAGCCTCCGCCGCCGCATAATTCGATTTGCCATGCCTTTTCCCTCTCCCATTTTTTGACATGGGAGAGGGTCAGGGTGAGGGTGCAGGCGCGATGTACGCGCGAACTAAGCGCCTCAGAAGGTGCCCATTACTTCAGATATGTATCGCTTCGCCCTCGGCGGCGAGCGCCGCTTCCATGATCGCCTCGGACATCGTCGGATGCGGATGGATGCTGCGGCCGAACTCGGCGGTGGTGGCTTCGAGCGTCCTGCCCAGCACCACTTCTGAAATCAGGTCGGTCGCGTGATGTCCGATTATCTGGCATCCCACGACTTCGCCGTACTTCTCGCTGACGACGAACTTGACGAAGCCTTCCGCCTCGTTGATCGCGACCGCCTTGCCGTTGCCGCGGAACGGGAACTTGCCGACCTTGACCTCGATGCCGCGCGAGCGCGCCTCGGCCTCGCTCAGTCCCACGCACGCGACCTCGGGCTCGCAGTAGATACATCCGGCGACCGCGAGCAGATCGAATCCCGGCTCGCGCACCCCGGCCATTATCTCGACCGCGGCGACGCCCTCGGCGGAGGCCTTGTGCGCGAGCAGCGGCGGACGAATCACGTCGCCTATCGCGTAGACGCTCTCGCACGCGGTGCGGAACGAATCGTCCACCTTGACGAAGCCGCCGCGTTCGATTTCGACGCCGAGCGCTTCGAGGCCGAGGTTCTTGCTGAGCGGCCCGCGTCCGACCGCGACCAGCACATTCTCCGCATCGACGGTTTTTTCGCCGTCCGGTGAATCGAGCGCGACGGTCCATCGTTCGCCGTTTCGCGCCATCGATTTGTATCCGTGCCCGAGCATCACCTTGACGCCGCGCTTCACGAACTGGCGGCGCAACTCCTCGGCTACCTCCGCGTCGAATCCGGGAAGCATCTGTTTCTCCAGTTCGATAATCGTGACCTTGCTTCCAAACGCCTGGTAGAAGTAGCCGAATTCAAGGCCGATCGCGCCTGCGCCGATTATGGCGATACTCTCGGGCAGCCGGTCGTGCACGAGCGCCTCGCGGCTCGTCATCACGCCGTCGCCGATTTTCATTCCGGGAAGGAGCCGCTCGCCTGAGCCGCTCGCGACGAGGATTCGATCCGCCTCGATCTTGGTGACTTCCGGCGCGGGCTTTCCCTCGGCCTGCGTGAGAGCGATCGTGTTCGGTCCGGCCACGCTTGCGCTCGCCTCGTAGAGATCGATCTTGTTCTTCTTGAACAGGTAGCGGACGCCGCGCTGGAGCTTGTCGGCCGCGTCGCGCGAGCGCTGGATCACGCGCGGGAAGTCCACGCGCACTTCGCCGGTTTCGATTCCGTGCTCCTTCGCCGCCGAGCGTATCGTCTCCATCGCTTCGGCCGAGCTGAGCAGCGCTTTTGAGGGGATGCATCCCCAGTTAAGGCATACGCCGCCGGGGCGATCGCGCTCGACCACCGCAACCCGCATCTTGAGCTGCGAGGCGCGAATTGCCGCGACGTATCCGCCCGGTCCCGAACCGATTACCGCAAGGTCGTATCGTGAATTGGCCAAGATTTGCTGCT
>JAKAVX010000199.1 GCA_021827465.1 Deltaproteobacteria bacterium
AAAAATTTGACTGCCGCTTACCTCATCGGCGGCCCAGGAGCCGGCTCATCGACTCCCCGGCGTTCAGCCGCCTCACTGTCTCAGCCAGCAGCGGCGCGAGGCTCACCACCTTCAGCGGCAGCAAACCGTGCTCCGGCATCGGGAGACTGTCAGTGACCACGACGCGTTTGAGCGGCAAAGCTGAAAGCCGACGAATCGCGGGGCCCACCAGTAAGGCGTGGCTGGCGACGACGGTGATCTCGCGCAGACTTCCGGCGGCGATCAGGGCTGCCGCGGCGGCCTCGATAGTGCTGCCGGTTGATACCATATCGTCCACGATCACCGGCACGCGTCCGGCGACCTCGCCGACAATCCCGCGCACCCTTACTTCTTCGCCGCTGAGGCGGGTCTTGTGGGCAATGGCGATAGGCCGGCGCAGCGACTCCGCGTAGCGCTCGGCGAGCTTAACCGCTCCCAGGTCCGGCGCAACGATTACGCTCTTGTCGGTGACCAGTTCCTCAATCGCGTTGGCCAGTAATGACACCGCGCTCAAGTGCTCCAATGGGATGCCGAAGAATCCTTCGAGCGAAACGGTGTGAAGGTCGACGGCGACAATGCGCTCGAAGCCGGCAACTCCCAGCGCGTCGGCCACCACGCGCGCGCCGATCGCCTCCCGCCCCCTTGCCCGGCGATCTTGCCGCGCATATCCGAGGTACGGAACGACCGCGGTGAGACGGGCTGCGCCCGCCCTCCGGCTGGCGTCAGCGAGGAAGAGCAATTCCATCAGGTGACCGTCCACCGGCGGACCCGTAGGCTGGACCAGGTAGACGTCGCAGCCGCGCACGCTCTCCTGGATTTCGGCATGCAGCTCGCCGTCGGGAAAACGGTCCAGAACGCAGCGGCAGACCCGGGTTCCGAGCCTTGCGGCGACCGAGTCTGCCAGCGACGGGTTTCCGGAGCCGGCTAGAATGACGAGCTTCATGTCGGTCCGCTCACATACGTTCGGCAATCATTCATTTGCTGTCATCTAGCAGCATTGGCCATGCCACAAATGATTAGCGCGACGCAACCCAAGCTTGGCGCAAGCGCGACATCAAACCGCTTAGCCCGGATTCGGAAGTGATGCTGATGGATACAGCTACGAACCCGATGGAAGCAGTGGCGAAGGGCGCAATTGCGCAGAAATAGGCGTGCTTCCGGTCTTCTGAATGGCACGAACCGTGAAAAGGTAAGATCCGGATGGCCAGATTTTCAGAAAATGCGCTGACCGTTCTCCAGCAACGTTATCTACGCCGGGACGAGAGCGGTCATACAATCGAAGACCCGGACGGGATGCTGCGGCGCGTGGCCGAGGCGGTGGCAGCTCCTGCCCGCGACTTCGGCGAGCATCCCGGGTACTGGGAGGAGCGGTTTTTCCAACGGCTGAACGCTCTTGAGTTTCTTCCTAATTCGCCGGCGCTGATGAACGCGGGAGTGCCCAACGGGCAGCTCGCGGCATGCTTCGTACTGCCGTTGCACGATGACCTCGACTCAATCTTCGGCGCACTCGCGCTGGCGGCGCGAATTCAGCAAAGCGGCGGAGGCGTCGGTTTTTCGTTCAGTGAGCTTAGACCGGCCGGCGGCCAAGTCCGCTCCACCGGGGGAGTGAGCTCCGGCCCGCTGTCGTTCATGGAACTGTTCAATCATGCGACTACCGTCATCCGTTCCGGCGGCAGGCGGCGCGGCGCGAACATGGCGGTGCTTCGAGTCGAGCACCCGGACATCCGCGAGTTCATCAACGCGAAGCTCGTTCCACACGCGCTTGAGAATTTTAACCTCTCAGTGGGAATCACCAACGAATTCCTTCGCGCGCTTGACGCGGGCGCCAAGTTCGCGCTGCGAAATCAGCGCACGAGGCTGCCGATGGCCACCGTAGATGCGCGCGCCCTATTCGACGCTATGGTGGACGCTGCGCACGACTCAGGCGACCCGGGACTGCTTTTCCTCGACGAGATCAATCGTCACAATCCGACGCCGGCGCTGGGCCGGATTGAGGCCACGAACCCTTGCGGCGAGCAACCGCTGTTGCCTTACGAATCTTGCACGCTCGGCTCGATCAACCTCGCGGCTTTTGCCCGAGAGGCGGATGTCGATTGGGAGCGCCTGCGCGAGGCGATCCACGACGCCGTGGTCTTTCTCGACAATCTTATCGAAGCATCCCATTACCCGGCCAAGGAGATCGAGTCGGCAACGCGGCGGAGCCGCAAGATCGGACTCGGCGTGATGGGGCTCGCCGATCTGCTGGCAGCGCTCGGTATTCCGTATGATTCCGATGAAGCGGTGGCGTTGGGCGAACGGATCGCCGTGGCGCTTACGCGCGAGGCGCGAGTCAAGTCGATCGAGCTTGGCGCGCGGCGCGGCTCGTTTCCGGCGTTGTCCGAAAGCATCTGGCCTGCCCAGGGCATTCGTACGCTGCGCAATGCGGCCGTAACCTGTGTCGCGCCGACCGGCACGCTGAGCCTGCTTGCGGGATGCTCGAGCGGGATTGAGCCCTTTTTCGCGCTCGCCAGCGTCAGGCGTGCGCTGGACGGGCGCACCTTGACGGAGGTCAATCACGCGGCGCTTGATGCGCTCAAAGCGTTGGGCCCCAGCGGCCTTCGCGCGGTCAAAGAGATTTGCGAGCACGGCTCCATGCGAATGGTCCCAGGGATACCCGAAAAGCTTAAGCGGCGCTTTCCGATCGCGCTGGAGTTGCATCCGCTCGACCATGTTCGGATGCAGGCCGCCTTCCAGAGGCATGTCGATGCAGCCGTTTCCAAAACGGTCAATCTGCCGGTAACCGCTTCGGTGGACGATGTGCGGGAAGTCTTCGACGCGGCGCGAAGGCTCAAGCTCAAGGGCGTTACGGTTTACCGCTACGGTTCCAAATCAACTCAGGCGCTTTCGCTGGTTAACGATGAACGCGCCCCCGATTGCCGCGAGTGCGCGGTGTGACTGCCGTGACGCGGCAGGATCGCAGCGATGCCGGTACGCCGGCCGCGTGGCCATAAGAGATGCGCCTCGGCGCTGCACTTCGGCGCCGCGCGGGGCGCGAGATTGTGGCTAGCTTACGAGGGTTAACAGCATGCCGGTGAACGTCGTTAAAACGTATGAAGATGAGATCGCATGGGAACGCGCTAAGGCTCGAGCCCGCGAGCAGTATCCCGATGCGACCGGAGAGCGCTTCTACAGAATCGTGATGGCGATCTATAAGAAGATGACTCACTATCGCCCGCATTCCAGGCACCGCTCCGAGCACGGATGTTGAGCAGCCGCCGCCCAACTCAAAACTCGGCAAGGCACGGATAAACCTAGTCGGGCGCCGAGGGACGGCGAGCGAGGTATGTGCCTGCACCGCGCTGTGAGAAAGAAAATCGTAGCGCGCTTCGATGCCCGGTTGATCACGATAGTGAGGATCGGACCCACATCTCCAACGCCTACCATATAGCGAAATAGCGCAAGCGCGGTTTAATGGCGACAACTAGAGGGTGAACCGTCGGTGATCGCTCAACCGGATCGCTTCTTTTGCGAGCGCGCGCGCCTCTTCTTTCGTCCCGGGGCCGATTCTGTTGGTTCCTCGGGCCCAAAAGGCCGTTGAAAGTGGACAGTCGCTTCTTCTTCCGGTCCGGTACTGCGGTATTCGCGTTCCGAAGATTCCTCCATCTCTTCGGGCAAGGTCCATTGCTGATCGTAGGGCGGGATCGTCGCGCCTTCGCCCCACCCGCGCTTCGCGCGATTGCGCTTTTCCTGACAATCGACGCAGTACGCGGCAAACGGGAGCGCAATTAGACGCTCGATAGGAATCGGCTCGTGGCATCCCAGGCACGCGCCGTACTTACCGGCATCGAGCCGCGCAAGTGCTTCGTCAACGAACCGCAGTTTTTCCTCCTGACGCGCGATCAGCCCGGCGTGCGTTTCGACATCGGCGGTAGAGCGCGCCGCATCCATCTCGTCCGCAGGTGGAGGCTCGGCCTCCTGTTCCTGGTCGCGCCGGAACTCTTTGACTCGCTCATAGGTCTCGTCGCGAAGCCGTACGAGCATATTTCTCACCATCTCGCGGCGCCCGCCATCAGTGTTTATCGGTTCAGGTACCATATCTTTGGGCCTTTTTGATCAACGACCTTCAACAGGCTTAATCGCAGTCTCTCGGCTCCGGCTCGCTGCAGCCGGATTCGGCGTGACTTCGCCGGGCTGACGATTCGCATGCGCTTGGTACGGGCGGATGGCGTCAACAAGCCAGCCACCCGCCCTTATACCGAGGCGATTCAGGACAAGCACGCGCCGTCTACGATGCGACGGTCATTTCCGGCGACGCCCGGCGCTCAGAAACGGACGCCAGCGTTTCCGACACGCTTTCCCCGGTGACCTGCACGCGCCTGCCCATCGCTGCTTGACGCCGCGCCTCGCGGGCGATGTCATCGAGCGAGAGTATCCCGACCAGATGCTCGTTCGGATCAAGCACCGGAAGCCGTCTCACCCGATTGTCGCGCATCAGCGCTTCGGCCTGGCTGATACCGTCACTGGCGTGACAGAAGATCACTTTGTGTGCCATCGCCGTACCAACCGGGATGGCCCAGAGCTGCTTGCCCTGGGTGTACGCGGCCATAGCGATGTCGCGGTCGGTAACGATGCCAACTACGCTGCCGTCGCCGTTGGCGCTGACGATCGGAACGCAACCGCAGTCGAATTCCCACATCAGCTCGGCGGCGCGATTGAGGGGGTCCGTCTCGGTACAAACCTTCACCTCACGCGTCATTATTTGCTCGACTTTCACGTTAAATCCTCCCGCATCACTGCTCACTTCACATTCAGTAGGCGCTTTGGGCTGTACTCGCCTCATACGGCTTCGCTCTTTTTCTCCGTGCCGGCTTTGGGAGCCTCGACCTGGATCTTCACTTGCTTGGGAGCGGCCTCCTTGGGCATGGGCGCGGTCAGCTCCAACACGCCGTCGTGGTAGGTGGCTTTCAGGTCTTCAGCCTTGATTCCCTGCGGTAGCGGGATCGAACGCTCGAAGGACCCGTACCGGATTTCGCGTCTGAAGAAGTCCGCCTTCTTGGTCTCGCGCTTATCCTCACGGTGTCCTTTAATCGTTAAGACCCCGGCCAGGACCTTAATGTCAACGTCCTTCGGATCGATGCCCGGGAGGTCGGTGCGCACCACGAACTTGCTGTCTTGAATGAAGGATTCTATCGCCGGACGCGCCCCCGCAGACTCCCGCTCGCCGAAGAACTCGCGGTCGAAGGGCAAACGGCCGAACCAGTCGCGGTCGAAGCCAAATCTTTCGAGCATGTCATCGAACTCGCTGCGGAACCGATCCAACTCTCTCGACGGTCTCCATCTCTCAAGGAATCCCATTGTCTTTTCCCCCTGTCTCTTAGTTTTGCCCGCCCACGATTGAACGCGCTTCGGCGGGTCGTTCCGCTCTCAAAATCTCCTTCACCTCGTCGTCGGTCACCTGGTGGAAGTCGCGGTAGAATTGACCGACGGCGAAGAAATTTCCGGGCGTCTCGAGACAGACAATTTCGTCGGCTTCGCCGCGCAACGCTTCCACGCTCTCCACCGGGGCGACCGGGACCGCGAGCACGAGCTGTTTCGGTTTCTCCCGGCGCACGCCGCGCAGAGCGGCCCGCACCGAGGAACCGG
>JAKAVX010000200.1 GCA_021827465.1 Deltaproteobacteria bacterium
GCGGTTGAACTTCCACAGCATCTGGAGAAAATTCGTCTGTCCCTTGAGCGCAAGCCGCGACGCTATTCCGGCCACGTCCTTGAGCCCCCGCAGCCCCAGATGCTTTCGGTTGAGCACGTTCTGCGTTCTGACCAGCTCCTCGTAAAACTTCCTGAGTCCCATCCGGGTCGGCAGCACCGCGTGCTGGATATCGAACAGCCTGTAGTCCAGCGTGGTGACCTTGCGCGATTCGGTGAACCATAGCTCGGTGCCCGGATAGGGCGTCGCGACCGTGATATGCACGACCTCCGGGATGCTCATCGCCCAATCCCGCACGATTTCGAAACGCCGCTCGTCCCAGTCGGGATCGGCGATCAGGTTTAGCGCGACGGTCACGCCGATTTCGCGCGCCACTTCGAGGGCGCGGATGTTCACGTCCATCGAGGAGCGCTTGCGATGCGCCTTCAGTCCCTCCTCGTCGATCGCTTCCAGCCCGAGGAACATGTACTCGAGCCCGAGCCTTCGCCAGTACGCGAACACCTCGCGGTTGCGGCATAGAACGTCGGCGCGGGTTTCGAGATAGTACTTCTTGCGGATGTTGCGCTTCTCGATTTCGCGCCCGGTCGCAAGCCCGTCCTCGGGATGGATGAACGCGACGTCATCGACGATGAAAACGTTGGGCTCGCGAATCGACGCCATCTCCTCGGCCGCCGCTTCGGAACTCGCTTTGCGGTAGCTGCGTCCGTAGAAGGTCCACGCGCTGCAGAACGAACAGTCCCAGGGGCATCCGCGCGTGAACTCGATCGACGCGCACGGATCGAGAATTCCGATGAAGTACTTGTGCCGACGTCTGCCGAGGTCGCGCGCCGCGACGTAGCGGTCGAGATTGTCGAGCATCACGGGCGCGGGTCCGCTTCCGCGCGGCGTGACCGCACCCGGCACCCGGTCGATCCGGCGATCGCCGGCGGCTTCCAGCAGTGTCTGCGCGCCGCTTTCGCCCTCGCCTCGCAGCACGCAATCGATCGCGTCCTCGCCGTGTTCGAGTATTTCGTCGGCGACAAACGACGCGCTGTGTCCGCCGACGAACACGAAGCATCGCGGCAGCACGCGCTTTATGGCCTTGGCCAGATCGACGATCTCCGGCACGTTGGCGAGATAGTTGCCCGAAATTCCCACCGCCTCGGGCCTGAAGTCGTCAAGCTCGCGATACAGGTCGCGATGGTTGAAGATCTGCAAATCGAGGATACGGACCTGATGCCCGCGCGAGCGGACCGCCGCAGCGACCCGCTCCATCCCGAGCGGCTCGAGGCGCAGATATATCTCGCTGTACATCAGGGGGCTTGGATGCACGAACAGGACTCTCATTCGGTTCTCCATCCGCCAGAATGACGCACCTGCGCAGGCCGGTGGCGCATATCCAGGCAACAGCCGATTTCAGCCGGCCCGCCGACAGAGCTCGAAACGAGATTGCGACGATCATAGCGCCGCAGATGAAGTTAAAGGAATACTCACAATTGCCCGCCCCGCTTGACATTGTGGCCTCATTCGCCCGAACCTGAACCGTCAAAAACGCCGCAGCGGACCATCCCCGGCCACGGTCCGCGCGCCGCAACCGCAAAGATTTTCGGTGACCAAATGGAATACACGAAGCTCGGCAACACGGGAGTGACCGTTTCGCGCATCTGCCTTGGATGCATGAGCTACGGCGACAAGAAGTGGCGCGAGTGGGTGCTTACTTCAGACGAGGCGCGCGACCATTTTCGCATTGCGATCGAGGCGGGCGTCAATTTCTTCGACACCGCCAACGTCTATTCGCTCGGTGTGAGCGAAGAGATAACCGGCAGATGGCTCGGCGAGATGGCGCGGCGCGAAGAAATCGTAATCGCGACCAAGGTGTACGGCCCGATGGCCTCGGGGATGAATCGGGGCGGGCTTTCGCGCAAGCACATCCTGGAGGCCTGCGACGCGTCGCTGCGGCGGCTCAGGACCGATTACATCGATCTCTACCAGATCCATCGATGGGACTTCACGACGCCGATCGAGGAAACCCTCGACGCGCTCGACTCGCTGGTGCGCGCGGGCAAGGTCCGCTACCTCGGCGCGAGCAGCATGGCGACGTGGCAGTTCCACAAGGCGCTCAACCTGCAGCGCGAGAACCGATGGCATCGGTTCGTCTCGATGCAGAACCATTACAACCTCGTCTATCGTGAGGAAGAGCGCGAGATGAATCCGCTCTGCATCGAGCAGGGCGTCGGCCTGATTCCGTGGAGTCCGCTCGCGCGCGGTTTTCTTGCCGGCGATCGCGCCCGCGGCGGCGGCGATCCCACCACCCGCGCGAAGACCGACGACTTCGCCAAGAACATGTATTACCGGGAATACGATTTCGAGGTGCTCGACGCGGTCGAAAAAGTCGCAAAGCAGCGCGGAGCGACACCGTCGCAGATTGCGTGCGCGTGGGTCCTCCAGGCGCCCGGCGTGACCGCTCCGATTCTCGGCGCGACCAAGGTCAACCATCTCGAAGAGGCGTTCAAATCGGTCGAGATCAAGCTCAACTCGGACGAAGTCGAGGCGCTCGAAAAGCCCTACCGGCCGCATCCGATTCTCGGCCATCAGCAACCCGACGTGCATCGAATGGCAACCCGCGCGAACTGATTGGGTGAAGCGCTGGACTTAAAGTTGCACTTGAAGATACCGGAGCGTCCCGGCACGCCGGTATCCGAACGTGGAGGATCCCTCGGATGGAGATAAACGGCGTCGCGCATGTGATGCTCACCGTCAGCAATTTTGAGCAGTGTCTTCCGTTCTATGAAAAGCTGCTGACGAGTCTCGGGCTCAGGCCCGTGATCAAAAGCGACGAGACGCTCTACTGCGTCGGAGGCCGCACGGCGGTCGGGATCGTCCGATGCGCCGACCCGTATCGCGCCGAGCGATTCGTGCAGAACCGCATCGGACTGCATCATGTGTGTTTCCGCGCGCGCGAACACGCCGACGTCGATGAAGCGTATCGCATCGCGCAGGAAATCGGCGCGAAGATCGTGCATTCGCCCGAGGACGGTCCGTGGGCGCCCGGCTATTACTCGGTGCTGTTCGAAGATCCCGACGGAATCCGGATCGAGATCAATCACGTCCCCGGCAAGGGATTGCTCGCGTAGCGCGATCGCAAGCCTGACAAACGAAGAGGCCGTGCGCTGGCTCGCGCGGCCTCTCGTTTTTTTTCACGGCGGAATCGAGCGAATCGGCGCGCTAACCGCGAAGCGTCGCGGCGAGAGTCTTTCCTTCGCGCGCCCGGAGCGCGACCGCGACCGACAGCCTTTCCAGATGCTGATCGATAAGCTTGCCGCCAAGGCGCACGCGATGCGCCTGGAAGAAGGTCTTCACTTCATCCTCGCAGTCGAGCAGCGCAACCACGCCCTCGCACATCCGGGGAAGCGCGCTGTCGGGATACTTGTTCACCATCTCTTCCCAGTTGCGCCGGATGAAGTCCCACGCCTCGTAACGGCAATCCATGTTGAGCAGCAGCGAATGCATCAGGTACGGCGCGTTCTGGGTGCGCACCTGGCCGTCGAGCGTCATCGCCATCGTGTCGCTGAGAAGCTTGCGATCGCGGAAATCGGCAAGCGCGAACAGGTAGCGCTGTTCGTCCTGCGGAGTGCGCGCGGATTTGAACTTCTTCTTGAAGTTTTCATAACGCGCCGCGTCCCCGCACCATGCCAGCACCACGACCAGCGCAGGCACCAGGTCGCGATCGGCTTTCGACGGATCTTTTTCGTACAATTCGTAAAGCTCTGCGGAGCGCCGCTGAATCGTCGGATCATCGCCCAGTGTCCCGATCGTGGCTACCAAAGTTCCGCGCAACTGGCGCGTGAGCTCGTCTTCGCCGGCGCGCGGCGCCCATCCGAGCCGCTCGAATGCCGGGCCGGCGACCTTGCGCACCAGTTCGGCAAGCACCGGACGTTCTTCGTCGGACACGATTACGTCGATGTAATTGAAAGCGCTGATAAGCGCGCGCCACACGTTGATATCGGTCTCGGCGGTGAAAAGACGCGCCATCTTGACGAACGCCGAGAGCGGCTGCAGCCCCGAGACGATTGCCGCCCACGTATCGCTCACCAGGCCGAATCTCTCGATCGGCTGAAACTCACGAAGGCTGCGGGTCAGCGCGTCGAGCATCGCGGGCCCGTAGCTGACGCGATAAAAGCCGTGGCCGCCTTCGTTCACGATCGCCCATTCGAGCCTGTCGTCGAAATCGAGTGACGCTTCGCGCTCGGTCATCAGCAGCTTGTGCGTCGAGACGCCCTTTTCGGTCTTCGCCCGGACCATCACCGGCACATGCCATAGCTGTTCGCAAGCGTCGCCATCGCGGAGATAGAAGAAGCGGCGCTGCGTCAGCTTGAGGCTTTTGCCGTCGGAACCCCTGTCGGCGCCGACGATCGGGAAGCCCGGCTGGAATATCCACGAGTCCATCAGCTTGCGGATCGGCTCGCGCGAGGATTCCTCGATCGCGTCCCAGAGATCGGTCGTCTCGGCGTTGGCGTACTTGTGCTTGCTGAGATAGAGCGCGATTCCTTTTCGGAACTCCTCGGCGCCCATGTACTGCTCGAGCATCCTGAGCACCGCCGCGCCCTTCTCATAGGTGAGCACGTCGAACATCGCGCGCGCGTCCTCGGGGCTTCGCACCGTGAACTCGACCGAGCGCGTGCTCCTGAGCCCGTCGATCGCCATCGCGGAAGCCCGCGAAACCGAGAAGCTCTCCCATCGCTTCCAATGCGGCTTCCATCGATCGACCGCGAGCATCTCCATGAAGGTGGCGAACGCCTCGTTGAGCCAGATCCCGTTCCACCACTTCATCGTGACGAGATCGCCGAACCACATGTGCGCGTTTTCGTGCGATACCACGTCGGCAACGCGTTCGAGTTCCGAGCGCGAGGCCGTTTTCTCGTCGACCAGCAGCGCGGTCTCGCGGAACGTGATCGCGCCCAGGTTCTCCATCGCGCCCGAAGCGAAATCCGGTATCGCGATGAGATCGACCTTGTCGCCGGGATACGGTAGCCCGTAATAATCGGCGAAAAACTTGAGCGAGAACGTTCCGATCTGCTTTGCGTAATCTGTCAATCCGGCCTTGCCCGGCACATGCGCCACGCGAAGTGGAGTTCCCGCGTCGACCGGCTCGGTCGCCTCGAATTCGCCGACAATAAACGCGACCAGGTAAGTCGACATGCTGATCGTCTCCTTGAAGACGACCGCCTTCTTGCCGCCGCCGAGCCGCGTCACGCTTTGCTCGCCGGCGTTGGAAATCGCGGCCAGGTTCTCGTCGACGACCAGCGTTATCTTGAAGCGCGCCTTGAGTTCCGGCTCGTCCCAGCACGGAAAAGCGCGGCGCGCGTCGGTGGATTCAAACTGGGTGGTGGCGACGCGATGCGTCCGGCCATGCTCGTCGTCGTATTGGCTTCGGTAAAAGCCGTGCAGCTTGTCGTTCAGGATGCCGCGAAAGGCGAGCTTGAGCGTCCACTCGCCGCGTTCGAGCGCCTTCGGAAAACGTATCGTCGCGCGCTCGGTCCTGGCGTCGAGCGAGACCTCGCCCGCTCGCTTTTCCGCTCCGCGTTCGACGCTTGCGCTGTCGATTTCGAGTTCGAGAGCGTTGAGGACGATCTCCAG
>JAKAVX010000201.1 GCA_021827465.1 Deltaproteobacteria bacterium
TCTGGGCCTGCGGCGGCCGCGGTGTAGAGCGCGGACTTGCCGTCTTCCTCAACGATAACCAGCGGCACCGTATACGTGCGGTCGATGCCCTCCGTTATACGGCGCCATGACGCGCCGCCGTCCTCCGACAGGTGGAATCCCGCGCCAGTCGTCGCGTAAAGCCGCCGCGGGTCCTCGCGATCGACTGCGACCGTGTGGACATCCTCGTGGAGCCCTTCGTTCAACGCCTCGAACGAATCGCCGAGGTTGCGCGAGCGATAGATCCCGCCCTCTTCGACGCCGACGTAAATCGTCTCGGGCGCGTGAGGGTCGAACGCTATCGTGCGCACGTGCGGGATATGCGGAGGTGGCGGGAAGGTCCATCGCTCGCGCCCCGGAATCTTGAGGAACGCGGTCAGTTCGTGAAACATCCGCCCGGCGTCGTCGCTGCGAAACAGCCTCCCGTGCGAAGTGCCGAGCAAAATCCGCCCCGCCACGGTCGGCGCGGCCGCGATAGCCCATACTTCCTCTTCGCGTGCGGTCGGCGGCGTGATTTCAATCCAGCTCCGGCCTCCGTCGCCCGAGCGCGACAGCGCGCCACGGCCATGCTCTATGGCGTTGGATCCGGCGTAGATCAGCTCCGGGTCGCGGCAGTCCTGCGACATGCACCATACCGGCGACGGATCCGCCAGCACCATCCGGGGCACGCTTCCGCGCGCGGGATCGAGGATGACGATTCCCTTGGAAGTTCCGACGCATAGCCTCACAACCCTGACCTCCCAACCGCCTGGAATCCCGAGCGGAAAGCGAACGTCGCCGAAGCCGTTCGTGGCCGACTCGGCGCCCGTCCACTTCCCCCTGCCCGAAAAGGCTATCCGAGCCGCCGACGCGCGGCCAGCCGCATCGCGAACCCCCTCGGCGCGAGCGTCAGGCGCCCGGCTTTTGAAGCTTCATCCCGGCGCCGAGCGCGCCCGAGGCGGCAAGCTCCGCCGGGTCGGCCTTTTTTCCGTCCGGCTCTAGCCGCACGCGCCGAATCAGTATCGATGCGCCCGCCAGCGCGACGCGCATCCCGTCCTTGTCGATCGAGAGAATCGTGCCCGGCCCGGAGGCGGGCGCGGCCGCCTCGAGCCGCGGCTCGTACATCCTGAGCCGCCGCCCCGCAAGTTCCGCGAACGCGCCCGGCTGCGGATCGCATCCGCGGATCAGGTTGTGAACCTCGAGCGCAGGCTTCCGGAAGTCGATTCCCGCATGCTCGTCGCGACACGGCGCTTCGTAGGTCGCGAGCCGTTCGTCCTGCTGGATTGCGGGCGCGGCGCCGCGCTTTATCAATTCCACCGCCTCGATCATCGAGTCGATCCCGAGCGGGAACAACCGGCTGAAGTAAAGCGAGCCGACCGTATCCTCTTCGCCAATCGGAACCCGCTTCTGGACCAGGATCGGTCCGGTGTCGATACCCTTGTCGGGCCAGAACCATGTAACGCCGGTTTCGACGTCGCCCTGGATTATCGCCCAGTTGATAGCGCTGGCGCCGCGATGGCGGGGAAGAATCGAGGGATGGAAGCAGATCGATTTGTGCCTGGGCGCGTAAAGGATCCGCTCGGGCACGATTATCGTGACGAATGCCATCACGGCCAGATCCGCGTCGAGCGCCTTGAAATGCTCAAACGCCGCGTCGCCCTTGAACGAGCGCGGCTGGCTCAGCGCAAGCCCGAGTTCCACCGCCTTGGCCTTGAGCGGGTCGGGCTTTCCCGACGGCGGATCGGGCGGGGCGAACACGTGGACGATCTCCTCGCCGTGCGCGATCAGCGCCTCCAGAGCCTTTTGCGCGAACAGCGCCTGTCCTATCAATGCGATACGCAAGCGACTCCCTCCCGATCGCTCGGAAACTACCAAATCCCGCCGCCGCTTGCACGGTCGCCCGGGCATGTTCGATCGCCAATGTAGCGAGTCTGAGGTTCGCTGCGTAAGACAGCGCCGCAGCCCCTGCTGTCATTCTGAGCGAGGTCTGCGAAGCGAAGAATCCCGTTCCACCGACCTTTGTGTGGCATGAGATCCTTCGCTGCGCTCAGGATGACCGGCAAGAAGATCTGGATGGCCGTGGAGCAGGCGGTCGGTCGAGCTTTTTTTCCGCGAGCTTGTAGTCGAGGACGCTGTTGCGCCGTTTCTTCGTGCGCGCGCCGAATTGCATCCGCAGGCCGCTACCGATTAAGTGACCGATGAGATGAAACTTCGAACGGCTCTGCTTTCCGCGCTCGCCGCGGCCGTTGTTCTCGCTTCTTCGGCGCTCCTTGCCGCGACCGCCGCCAAAAATCAGCCTGGCAGGCTCGTAATCGTGATGGTATGGGACGGGCTCCGTCCGGACTTCGTGACTCGCGCCGAGACGCCGAACCTTTACGCGATGGAACACGAGGGCGTGGACTTCGCGCATAGCCACGCGCTCTATCCTACTGTCACGATGGTCAACGCGGGTGCGCTCTCGACCGGCGCGATGCCGGGTGAGACGGGAATACTGGGCGACTCGATGTATCTTGCGCCGGCGCTGAAGCGCGCGGGCGCTCCGATTCTCGCCTCGCCGCAGTTCCATCGCCTGCTGAGCCGTCCACTCGGACTGGAAGACGCGCCGATGCTCGAGCAACTGAACGGAGCCAGGGGTTTCGCGGGACGCCTGCTCGGGCTCGACACGGTCGCGCAGGAGGTCGAGCGCGAGGGCGGCTACCTGGCGGTCGTCGGCAAGGAGGGACCGGCGTTTCTGTGGGACAACCGGGTCGGCTCGGTGAAGAACGGGCGCGACTCCCTGATGGCGCCGCACAAGGATTACCTCTTCGCCACCGATTCGCTGGTCGAGCCGAAGGCGGTGGCGCACGAAATCAAGGCCGCGATGCCGCCGGCGGCGCGCCGCGACGGAGTTCTCTACGCCGCGCGCGACGACTACTTCACCAAAGTCGTTGACGAGCGCGCGATTCCCGCGGCGCGCAGCGCGGCGCTCGCCGGGCGCCCCGCGATGGTCGTGCTGTGGCTCCATAATCCCGACATCACGCAGCATATTGCGGGACTTGGAACGGCCGCCGCGATCGCGGCGCTCAAGAACTGTGACGACGACCTCGGCCGGCTTCGCGCCGCGATCCACGCGGCCGGGATGGACGCGCATACGGACCTTATCGTCGTTTCCGATCACGGATTCGCGACGATCCGCCTCAGGATCGACCTGAACGGAATGCTTGCGGCGGCGGGAATCAAGAAATCGGTCTCAAGCCGCGACGTGGTGATTGCGCACAACGGCGGGAGCGATCTGCTCTATCTCTCGCGCGATGATTTTCCGACCCAGAACGAGCGCCGCGCCGAGCTTGAGAAGATAGTCAACTTCGCCGAGGCGCAGGAATGGTGCGGCGTTATCTTTTCGCACCTCTCGGCCCTTGCCGAGCCGGGCGTGCGCGGCGTGAAGCCGTACCAGGGATGGATAGACGGCACCTTCGCCGAGTCGGCAGTGGGTATTTTGAGTCCAAACCGCGCGCCCGATCTTGTGATCTCGTTCCGCGAGTTGCCCAACGTTGACAATCGCCAGCTCACCGGGCCGCTAAGGCTCGCGTTTTCCATCGGCGCGAAAGGACAGCATACGGTAAAGAACCGCTCCGAGCCGCTGGTGCATCCGGTGGAAGGCGTTATTTACGCCGACGCCGCGCGCGGATTCACGACCGGGATGGGGATGCACGGGGCGCTAGGCCCGCGCGAGGTGCATAATTTCTGCGCGGCGGTCGGTCCCGACTTCCGCCGCCATTTCGTCGATCTCAGTCCGAGCGCGAATACCGATATCGCGCCGACCGTTACAAAGCTGCTCGGGATGCAGCCCAATATCGGGCCGGGCGGGCTTCATGCGAAGGGCCGTCCGCTGCTCGAAGCGATGGAAACCGGGCGGCGTTCGCCGGGAGTGGCGCGGGCGGTCGTGATGACGACGCGGCTTACCCTTCAGGGCGTCGAGGTGACAAGCACGCTTCACTTCACGCGCCTTGGCGATCGCTACTATCTGGACGGCTCCGACCAGGAGCGCAAACCGCTGGGAAGCTCACCGTGAGGGTGCGACGGATTCATCGCCATCGAGCAATAACCGCACGTGCTTTTGCGCGCGTGCTGCTTCCTAGATGAAGGATTCGCTATAGCGCGCCAGGAACGCGCGATCTGCTCTTGCGGCGTCGCCGCGCCTTCGCGGGGAATCGCGCTTTGCGCCGTCTGCCCTGTACGCACCATCCCAACCGTCCAAACCGCGGCAGCTACCCTGTATTGCATTGAGGCACTGTCGCAGGCGCTGGAGAAATCCCCACTTCGAGTTGGCTACAGGGCGTGGCTATGGTTGGCTAGAGCGGTGCCGGTTTCGTCCCCGTCCGACGTATCGTCGGCTGGCCGCGCTTCGGACGCCCCGGCCTTGTGAGGAGAAAGGCGGATGCTCAAGAAGATCTTTCGATGGCTGATCAGGGCGGCGATTACCCTTGTTGTCCTGTTCGCGATCGCTCTGCTCTCGGATTACATCTCGCATCGTGTGTCCTCGGGCTCGGTTCTGGTTGTGAAGCTTAGAGGCCCGGTCGTCGAGCGCGGTACTACTGGACTCCTGAGCTCCTTTGGCCCGCGGCAGACGGCGCTCGACACGCTGCGCCGCGCGATAACCAAGGCCGGGAAGGATCCCCGGATCGTCGGGATGGCGATCGAGGAAACCGATCCCACGATGGAACTGTCGCAGGCGCAGGAAATCGTCGCGCTGATCAAGCAGTTCAAGGCCACCGGCAAATGGACCTCCGCCTATATCGAGAGCGCCGGCGAGTTCGAGGCGGGAAACCTGCCGTATATCGTCGCCGCGGCGACCGGCAACGTCGCCCTGATGCCCGAAGGAGAGCTGAATATCGTCGGCGTCGGGATGCGTGAGATATTCGCGCGCGGAACTCTCGACTGGCTCGGTATCACCCCGAACTTCGCCGCGATCGGCGCCTACAAGACCGCGGGAAATATCTTCACCGAGAAGGACTTTACCTCCGCGCAACGCGAGGAGGACCAGTCGCTTATCAGCGGCATGTACGACCAGATCGTGGCCGCGATCGCGTCCGAGCGAAACCTCCAGCCCGACGACGTGAAGACGCTTATCGACGAGGCGCCGCTTTCTCCCGGTGCCGGCCTGAAGGCGCATCTGATCGACCAAATCGAGTACCTCGACCAGTTCAAAGACCAGGTGAAGCATCATGGCGGCGGCGCCGAACATGAGATGGTCTCGTACGCCGATTACGGGCAGCCCGGGATGCTTTCCGGCTTCGGCGGGAAGGACAAGATCGCGGTCATCTACTGCGACGGCGAAATCGTGCGCGGGCCGTCGCAGGGCTTCGGAATGACCGGCGGCAAGGTTATAGGCTCGGACGACCTGGTGGAGGCGTTCAAGAAGGCGCGCGAAGACGATTCGGTGCGCGCGGTTATCCTGCGCGTCAATTCGCCCGGCGGCTCGGTAGTCGCGTCCGAACTGATCCGGCGCGCCGCGGTTCTGACGGCGGAGCAGAAACCGATCGTGGTGAGCATGTCGGGCTACGCGGCCTCGGGCGGCTACTGGATTTCGACCCCGGCCAAATTCATGGTCGCCGAGCCGGGCACTGTCACCGGCTCGATCGGCGTGC
>JAKAVX010000202.1 GCA_021827465.1 Deltaproteobacteria bacterium
CAGCTCAATCTGGTCGCGCACAAACCGGGTTTCACCACGCTCGCCGTGTGGGACGATCAGGGCCATTACGAGGAGCGCCAGGTGCGGGTCGATCCGACCGGCAAGCAGCAGGTGATGCTCAACACCTTGGTGGCCGAGCTTGATCTCAACAACCTCGAGAACCAGGGCATGAACCTTTCCGGCGCGCTCCAGAACGCGGGCCTGAGTGTGGTCGGGCTGCCGGGCGCGGTGGCGACTCCGTACAGCCAGCAAACGGCATCGAGCGGTTCAGGCACGACATCGAGCACGGTCCTGCCGCCGGGTGGCAGCCTCATGCCGCTTCTGCTCTCGCAGAGCCTGACCTACGGGCTTGCGACGCAAAATGGCGGCATCCTGACCCAGAGCTTCTTCCAGTACCTCGAGCAACACAACCTCGGCCGTATCCTTGCCGAGCCGAAGCTGCTCGCGAACTCGGGCGAACAGGCCAAGTTCCTGTCCGGCGGCGAGATACCGATCGTCGTCGCCCAGGCGCTCAACACCTCGATCGTGTTCAAGCAGTTCGGCACCTCGGTGGTGTTCGTGCCGACCGTGGTCGGAGTCAACGATGTCGAGCTTTTGGTCAAGCCCGAGGTATCACAGCCCGACTACGCTCACGGCGTGCAGCTGTTCGGCTTCACGGTGCCGGCCTTCGTGACCCGGCGCGCGGAGACGATGGTCCGGTTGCGTGACAACCAGACGCTGATTATCGCCGGACTGATCCTGAAGCAGAAGAACGAACAGATCGACAAGGTTCCGTACCTGGGCGATATCCCGTACGTGGGCGGGCTGTTCCGCAACACGAGCTGGACCAGCACCTCGACCGACCTGATGATCGCGGTGACGCCGCAGATCGTTCGTCCGCTGCCGCCGGGTGCGGGAGTGTTCGAGCCGAACAGCCGCGGGCCGCTTTCCTATAGCGAGATCAGGACCACGAGCCTCAGCACGCCTGATCCGGGACGGCCCAGGTTCTAACAACGGAAAACTCTTTGGGGGAGTTATCCAGTGTCGGCACTGAGATCGAAGGGTGAAGGAAAGCGGGGGACGCTCAAGGTTTTGCTGGTGGCCTCTGACGAAGCGCATCGCGCCGAAGTCAAAGCGTCGCTGGCAGCCCTCGGAGAACCCCCGCTTCAAGTAATCGAATCAACTCCTGAACAGGCGGCGCATCTCAACGGCAACGGTAACGGCAATGGGAATGGGAGCGGCAACGGCAACGGAGCGGGACCTGTTGACGTGGCGATGGTGGTGTTCAACGGCGACGAAGAAAATGCGTTGAACTACCTCGAGACGCAGGCAAAGCACGATCCGCGGCCGGTTCTATTCGCGCTTTGCCAGGAACGTTCGCCGGGCCTGATGAAGCGCGTGCTCCGCAGCGGCGCGGACGAAGTTCTGTTTCTGCCGCTCGACGCGGGCGACGTCACGCGGGCGTTGCTCAAGATAAGCGAGACCCGCCGGCGCGAAGAGCGCCACGAGGGCGGGACCGTGTGCTCGCTCGTCAGCCTGATGGGCGGGGTCGGAATGACGAGTCTCGCCGCCAACCTCGCGCTGGCCTTCAAGTACACGCTCGACAAGCGGGTCGCGGTCGTCGACCTCGACCTTCAGACCAGCGCGCTTTCGGTGTTCATGAACATCGAAGCCGACCGCACGGTCATGGCGCTGGCCGAATCGGAGCGCAAGGTCGACTCGCTGCAGCTCGAATCCGCGCTGAGCAAGCACGGCTCGGGCATCTATCTGCTGGCCGCGCCCAAGCGAATCGAGGACAGCGAGCTAATCTCCGACGCCACGGTGGTTGGGACGATCGAGCTGATGCGTCAGCTCTTCGACTACGTCATCATCGACTGCGGCACCCATATCGACGGCACCAAGGTCGCCGCATGGGAGCATTCCCAGCATCTGATCTACGGGCTCGACCAGTCGATAGGCGCGGCGCGATGCGCGTGGCGGTTCGTGGATTTGTGCGGACGGCTCGGTCTCGGAGAAGTCGAACCCAAGTTTATCCTGAGCCGGTTCGTGCCCAACCATCAGATAAGCGAGGACCAACTGAGCCACACCCTGGCGCAGCCTATCTACGCGAAGATTCCACGCGACGACAAGCTGCTCGAGCGGGTCCAGTTGAGCGCGCAGGACCTTTGGCAGGTCGCTCCCAACTCGGCCGTGGCCAAGAGCATCGAGGATTTGGCGCGCCGTCTCGACGGATGCGCGCCCAGCGAAAGTGTGCGCGAGGGTTCGATCATGTCCCGCCTGCTGGGCGCGATCGGAAGGGGATAGGCCATGGCGACGAGCCTGGTAGACAGGATTTCACAGAACACCGGCAACAGCCCGGCAGGCGGCCAGGGCCTGCAGCGGGGGATGCAGCCGGAGTCCAAGAAGCGGTCCAAGGATTCACAGGCCGAGGGCTTTCAACAACTGAAGCTCGCGGTTCACAACCGCCTGTTCGAAACGCTGGATGTGTCGCGTCTGGAGAGCCTTGAGGCGAGCCTGGCCTCGCACAAGGTCGGCCAGACCATCAACGACATCATCGATGAAGAGGGGCGTCTCCTCACCGACGGCGATCGCGTGCGTCTGGTCGAGGAGATCAAGAACGAACTGCTCGGCCTCGGACCGCTCGAACCGCTGCTGTGGGACGACACCATCACCGACATCCTGGTCAACGGACCGGCCCAGGTCTACGTGGAAAAGTTCGGCAAGCTGCACCTGACGGACGTCCGCTTCCAGGACGATCAGCACCTGATGCTGATAATCGACCGGATCGTCTCGCAGGTCGGCCGGCGGGTTGACGAATCGTCGCCGATGGTCGACGCGCGGCTCCCCGACGGCTCGCGTATCAACGCGATCATCCCGCCGCTCGCGCTCGACGGCCCGTCGCTCTCCATCCGCCGTTTCGGCAAGCGCCGCTACAGCATCGACGACCTGATGGCCAAGGAAACCGTCACGCCCGAGATCGTCGAGTTCCTGCAGACGATAGTGCGCGCGCGGCTGAATATCCTGGTGTGCGGCGGCACCGGCTCGGGCAAGACCACGATGCTCAACTGTCTGTCGGCGTTCATCCCGACCGACGAGCGCATCGTAACCATCGAAGACTCGGCCGAACTCTCGCTTCAGCAGCCACACGTGGTGCGGCTCGAGACGCGCCCGGCCAACGTGGAGGGCAAGGGCGAGGTGACGCAGCGCGATCTCGTTAAGAACGCGCTGCGCATGCGGCCCGAGCGAATCGTCGTCGGCGAGGTGCGAAGCAGCGAGGTTCTGGACATGCTGCAGGCGATGTCGACAGGCCACGACGGCTCCATCGCCACCATCCACGCCAACAATCCGCGCGAATGCCTGGGACGGCTCGAGATGATGATGCTGCTTTCGGGCTTTTCCATCCCGCAGCGCGCGATGCGCCAGCAGATAGCCTCGGCCATCAACATGATCGTCCACGTTTCGCGCCTGTCGGACGGCACACGCAAGGTGATGAAGATCTCGGAACTCACCGGGATGGAGGGGGAGATGATCATGATGCAGGACCTGTTCGAGTTCAAACGCACCGGAGTGGATGCGAACGGAAAGATCCTGGGGAATTTCATTTCGACCGGAATCCGCTCGGTTTACTCGCAGCAGCTTGAGGTCGCGGGCTACAAGCTCGACGCCAAGCTCTTTCGCACCGCGCAGAGGTGAGCCATGGAGCTGCTGACGACCGCACTTATATTCGGATTGGTTTTCGCCTTTGTCCTGACCCTGCTGAGCGCGCGCGGAAACACCGCGAACCAGGAACAGAGCATCATGCAGCGCATGACGCGGCCCGATGAAGTGGCCGACGTCAATATTCTCCGGGGGCGCGACCAGGACAAGAGTCCGGTGCTCGCGATGCTCCGGCGGTTCAACCTGCTGCGCAAGCTCGAGGAGAGCATGTGGCAGGCGGGCATTTATACGCGCGTCTCGGACGTCCTGCTGATGATCGTACTCCTGTTCGGCGCGGGAGTTGCCGGCGGAGAGGTGTTCTGGCACGACATGTGGTTCGCCACCGCGACCGGAATCGGCGCGAGCGCGATACCGGTCGCTTACATCAGGTTTCGGCGCACGCGCCGGCTGAAAGCTTTCGGCGCGCAGCTTCCCTTCGCGCTCGACCTGATCAAGTCGTCGCTCGAAGCGGGCCATTCCTTCCAGCGCGCGGTGCAGGTGCTGGTTTCGGAGTTCGCCAATCCGCTGGGCGGCGAGTTCCGCACCGCCCTGGAACAGAACCGCATCGGGCTTCCGCTCGGGCGCGCGCTCGAGGACATTCTTCAGCGCATGCCGGTTGACGATCTGCGGATGCTGGTGGTTGCGGTCAAGGTGCAGAGCGAGGTCGGGAGCAGTCTGGCGAAAATCGTGGGCCGTCTCTCGGAAATCGTGCGCATCCGCCAGCGCCTGCGGCTGCAGATAAGAGCGCTGACGGCGCAGTCGCGGATGGGCGGAATGGTCGTGGGCCTGCTCCCGATCATCGTGCTGGGCGCATTCAGCCTGATCCAGCCCGGCTACACGCACTCGCTGTTCTACGACCCCTCCGGCCAGAAGATTCTGAAAACGGCGGTGGGACTCGACTTGGCGGCTTTGTTCACGATTCGCCGCCTGCTGAGGGTGGACTACTAAAATGACTCCACTTCTGGTCAGTGTATTCTTTTTCTTTCTTCTCGGAGCGGTTGCGCTCGGGATCTACATGGCGGTGTTCGGCCAGGACCACACCCTTGAAGAACGCTTCGCGGACATCGCGGTAAAATTCAGGGTCTCCCAGGGAGCGCTGGAAAACGACGAAGGCCAAAGCACCATCGCCCATTTGATCTTCAAGTGGGCGGCAAAGCGCCTGCCTCCGCCCGATCCGACCAGTCCCGAGGGAGAGAAACTCTCGCAGACCCTGATCCAGGCCGGCTTCAGGCGATCCTCAGCCGCGCAGATTTTCCAGGTGATACGAATCGGCTCGGGAATCGTGGGACTCGCCATCGGTTTCGTGCTGAGCGCGATATTACACAGGTCCGGCAGCCAGGTGCTGATGCTGGCGATCGCCGGATTGAGCGCGGGCCTGTTCCTGCCGAGCTACTATCTGGGCAGACGCGCGCGCACGCGCCAGAACGCGATCGCAAGGGAGCTTTCGGACGTGCTCGATCTCCTCGTGGTCTGCGTCGAGGCCGGTCTCGGCCTTTACGAAGCCATCAAGGTCGTCGGCACGGAAGCCGAGCGCCAGGGACAGGAGATCGGCCTGGAGCTGAACATGGTCGCGGCCGAGATCTCGGCCGGCTCCTCTCTGGGACAGGCGCTCAAGAATCTCGCGGAACGCACCGCGGTCGAGGACATCAAGCCGCTCGCCGCAACCCTGATCCAGAGCGAGCAACTGGGCGCGCAAATCGCGCCCGCCCTGAACGCCAGCTCCGACGCATTGCGAACCCGCCGCCGGCTTCGCGCCGAAGAGTCCGCGCAAAAGGCTTCGATCAAGATCCTGTTTCCGCTGGTCCTGTTCGTCCTGCCCGCGATGATCGCGGTCATCATCGGGCCCGCGATGATCAAGGTCATGCACACGCTGCACGGAGTTTGACGGTTGTCGGCGCAGTCCGCGACGGAGCTCTTGATGCGGGCCACCTGAAAAATGCCTCA
>JAKAVX010000203.1 GCA_021827465.1 Deltaproteobacteria bacterium
CATCTCCTCTTCCACATCGCCGGTTGAGATGCCGACCTCCTCGAACACCGAAACGCCCGAGAGGAATCCGTCCTTCGGCTGACCGTCAACAATCTTCGTGACCATCATGTCGCACGCGGCGAAGGCGAACTCCTCAAGATCCTTCTTGTCCTTGCCCGAGAGCTTGTTCACCGCGTCGCGAAGGGCGAGCACGCCGAAACCCACGTGGCGCGATTCGTCCTTGAGCACGTATTCGAGAAGCTCCTTCAGGAGCGCGTCCTTCGACTCGCGCTGCATGAAGCGGAAGGCCGCGATCGCAAGCCCCTCGGCGACGATCTGCATCCCGACGTACTTCGGCTCCCATCGCTCGGTCTCCATCACGGTGCGAAGCAGGCGGTCGAGCGTCGGGTCGATCGGATAAACCTTGTCGAGATTGGTGATGTAACGGCGGAAGACTTCGACGTGGCGCGCCTCGTCCATCACCTGCGCCGCCGCGCACATCTTGGAGTCGAGGTCGGGCACCGCGTCTACCAGTTGCCCGCATACCATCAACGCGCCCTGCTCTCCGTGCAGGAACTGAGAGAGCCGCCACGCCGCGAACTTGCGCGCGAGCTCTTCCTTTTTCTCCGCGCTCAGCGCGCGGTAAAGCTCGGTCTGGAACATCGGCATCTGCGACATGTCGAGCACTTCGCGCTCGATCGGCTGCTCCCAGTTGAGCGTGGTGCTGCCGTTCCATTGATCGCGCTTGGCGTTCTCGTACAGGCGATCGATCTGCGGCAGCTTAACGTCGTAGTTCCAGTGAAAGATGCTGTCGAGCGGAGTGTGGACTTCGGTCCTCTCGTTGGACATCGCGGCGATCCTCCGATGTTAAACCTTTGACTTTCGAATCGGCGGGCGGCGCGCGCGACCGCGCGTTCCAGGCCGCCCAGCGCAAAGTTCACGGTAAGCTCCTTCAGTTCGTCGAGCGCAAGGCTGGTATGCTCGATGAAAATTTCGTTCTTGGTCTTGAAGCGGAGGTAGAAGGTGCCGAGTCCGACGTCGGCCTCGGACGCGATATCCGCGATACGGGTGCGATGATAGCCCTTTTTCGAGATGACGCGCTCGGCCGCGTGCTTGAGCACGCCCCCCATAGGCTCCGAATTCGTAATCGGTTGTGAAGCGGCAGTCAATATCGATTTTCCGCTCAATACTGAAGCAGTGTTCAGTATCGAATCGAGCGTCGAGGAGGCGCGCAGGCGGCGCCCGGACCAGTCTAATCGAGCGATTTCAACTCGTGGCTTTGAACGAAGCTCGACGCGGAAGGTTGCGCGGCGTCGCCGAAGAGGCTTTTCAGGGGCCGAGAAGAGTCGTGTCGGGCGCGGGATTCAGTTCCAGGAACGACTGCGGGACGTTGCAGCATAGGCTGTAGCTGGTGCCGGCGCGCGCGTCGGCGTCGTAGCCCTGAACGGTGCCGTCGGAGCCGACCTTGATTACCTCGTAGTTGGTCGAACCCGAAGCGCGCTCGATCCTGAAGACGTAATAGCTGCCCGGGTCGAGCGGCGCGGGAGGGCCTTGGTCGGGGACTTCCTGCGCATAGCCGGTGGGAAGCTTGCCGTACTCGATCGTTGTCGGGCGGTATTTCTTGGCGCTGGACAGAAGGTTCAGCATGCTCCGGCCGGTGCGTATTGCCCAGATTGGCGCCCCGCCGTCGAACCTGACGAGCGAAGCGGTTTTGCCGTCGCCCTGAACCTCTTTGAGGAGCAGCGTCGCCCCGGTGAACTGCATCACTTTGAGCGATTTGAGCGTGTCGTTGGGGTGCGCGTAGGTTATCTGGATTTTGGCGGTGGGTGTTGCAGCGCTCGCCGGTTCGGCGGCAGCCGGTGCGGGCGCCGGCGGCGGAGTCGTGCGCTTACCCTTGAGCGAGCATCCTGCCACAAGCGCGAGCGCTACGGCGCCAACC
This sequence comes from Deltaproteobacteria bacterium, assembly GCA_021827465.1. The sequence goes on from JAKAVX010000203.1 coordinate 1,919, forward strand.
AACAGAAGCCCCGAATATCTCATCAATAGCCCCCCGAAACGCCGACACTTCCACGTCGAGTTGCGGATTCGGGTTTTGCAAGCCGTTCGCGATCGGCTAATCTCAGCGCGCCGTGGGCACCGGGGACGAGACCGAGAGGGTAGGCCTCAAATCGACTCTCATCTATTCCCAAGCGCAGACCGGTCTCAACCTCTGCGCGACTTTGATCGCTCTTCACTTGCTCTACTTTTATACCGATCGGCGCGGACTCTCTCCAGCGCTGGCCGGGCTTGCCTTCTTTATCGCGCTGGTTCTGGACGCTCTTACCGATCCGCTGGTCGGGAATATCTCGGACCGCGCCCGCTTCCGCTCGGGGCGAAGGCGGCCGTTTTTCCTCGCGGCGATCCCGATGGCCCTCGGCTACTTCATGTTGTTTTCGCCGCCCGGCGGCCTCGGGCGCGGGCTTTTCGCGTGGTTCGTCGGCTTCTACTTCCTGATGCTCTCGTCGAGGAAGCTTTACGAGACGGCCTACGGCGCGTTGATGCCGGAGCTTACGCTCGATTACGACGAACGCACCCGGCTCTCGACTTTCCGCCAACTGTTCGGAACCGGCGGCGATATCAGCGGGGCGCTGCTCCCGTTCGCCGCGACGTATCTGCTCGCGCGCGGGCTCGATTTCAAGGTCACCGGCGCGGTATGCGCTATCGTGGTCGCGGGCGGCGCGTTGCTCGCGTTTCTCGGCCTAAGCGAGCGCGCGGAATTCTCACTTCGGGAACGCTCGCGGTTTGTCGAGTCGCTCCGCTCGGTCGGCTCGAACCGTCCGTTCCTGATCCTGCTGGCGGCGACCGCGCTCGCCTTCATGGCGGTCAACACGACCGGAGTCCTGATCCGGTTTCTCGCCAAGTACTGGTATCACGACGAAGGCGCGGCGGCGCGATGGCTTATCGCGTACTTCGCGGGCTCGCTCATCTCTTATCCGTTCTGGTTCAGGGTCACGATTCGAATCGAGAAGAAGCCGGCGTTCCTGCTCGCGATGCTGACCAATGCGGCGTGCTCGCTCCTGATAATGGCGGTGCATCCGGGCAACGTCCTGGCGATTTACTTCCTGATGTGGCTGGCCGGTTTCGGTGCGATCGGAATCTGGGTCACGCAGATGTCGGCGGCGGCGGACGTTATCGAATGGGACGAGGAACGGACCGGCCGGCGCCAGGAAGGCGCTTACGGCGGAATCATGTCGATGTCGGTCAAGATAGGGATCGCGATAACGATGCTGATTATCGGGCCGATGATGACGTGGGTCGGATACGTTCCGCACGCGGCGGCAATCACCCCGGCGGCGGCGCACAATCTCAAGGTTTTGTTTTCGCTGCCGGCCGCGTCGATCTATATCGCGAGCGCGATCGTGTTTTCCTTCTATCCGATCACCCGCGACAGCCATCGCAGGATGCGCGAGCGGCTGGCCGCGCGGGGCGCCAGCACTCCGGCGGGGAGCAAATCTACCGCCTGAACGCCCGGGCGCCGCGCGACGGCTTGCACCCTATTTGATCGGAGGCAGGAAGTCGGGGAAGTCCTTCGACGGCTTCATCTTCCACGCGGGCTTGCGCTTTTCAAGGAACGAACTTACGCCCTCGTGCGCGTCGGCCTGCTGGCCGACCCACCAGAACGCGCGCGAATCCATGGCGTTGGCCTTGTCGGGCGACAGTTCGCCGAGCAGTCCGTAGATGAGCCGCTTGGTTATCGCGATCGAAACCGGCGCGGTGTTTTCCGCGATATCGAGCGCAAGCTCACGGGTCTTGATGTGGAACTCGGCGTCGGGCCATACGTGGCTCACGATTCCGTACTCGAGCGCCTCGCGCGCGGTCATGATTCGTCCGCTCATCAGAAGCTCGTTGGCCTTGGCGACCCCAATCAGCCGAGGCACGAGCCAGGTGCTGAGAGCCTCGGGGATAACGCCCCGGCGCACGAAGACGAAGCCGATTCGCGCGCTTTCCGCCGCCACCCGGATATCCCACTGCATCGGGAGCGTGATTCCCACGCCGACCGCGGGTCCGTTGATCGCGGCGATGATCGGCTTCTTCATGTTCCATGGCTTGATCGGGGCGTGTTCGAGCTGGGGTTCTTCACGCCGTTCCCTTCGGTCGAAGGTGCCGCCGCCGCTGGAGAGATCCGCGCCCGCGCAAAACGCGCGTCCGCTGCCGGTGATAACTATCACCCGCGCGTCGTCGTTTTGGTCGAGTTCGGCGAACGCCTGATGGAGCTCGACGCCCATCTGCGGCGTGTAGGCATTGAGCCGCTCGGGACGGTTGAGGGTTATCGTCGCGATTTTGTCCTTGATATCAACGAGGATCTGTTCGTACGCCATGGCTGATGCTTTTCCTGTTACGGCCCAAAGGCGGGCGAGTTGTTCACAAATGGAATCGGCTGCGAGCATGCGCCGCCGGCGGCGTTATAGTCAAATACCATGCGGCCGCCGTAGTCGGCGCCCTTGGTGAGCATCGCGGCCATCACCACCAGCGCGAGCAAAAACAGGTATCGCCCCCGAAGCGGCATCGGGCGCGCGACAACCGCCCACACCGAGAGCGCGAGCGCAACTCCCGAGGTCACGAGCATCAGCTCCTCGTGCGGCTCCAGCAGATTTTCGCGCACGGACGGCGCGATCATCACACCCTCGGCGCCGTAAAGACCCGTCGCGACCGCGGCCGCCGCGCCCAGCACTCCAAGCACAAGCAACCACATCGCGGTCCACGCGAGCGAGTCGCGCCTGAGCGCCCACGCGATGAAATAGAGGAGCGTCGCACCGTACAGAAACGCTATCGGAAAATGCACCACCAGCGGGTGCGGATTCTGGAGATGCGACGCTCCTGGCAACAGCCTTTCGAGCACTGGCCGCTCTACTTGAGCGAGTTCACCGTGAGGAAGTTCTGGCCGTTCTTGGAGTACTCGTTCCCGGTGATCGTGACCTTGTCCTCCATGTGCTGGATCACGGTCGCGGGATAGGGATGGGCATCCTTGGGCGGGAGCAAGGTGTAGGTTTTGCCGCTTTCGGTGACGAGCAGGACCGGGATGCCGACCTTCGCGCACTTTATCGCGCAACTCTTGTGACTCGGCCCGTGAGCACCCATCCTGATGTAGCAGTAGGAATCCTCGAGATTGCCGGTGACCGTGGTTTCGGCCGCCATCGACATCCCAGCGACGGCGAACGACAGAGCGATGCCGGCGCCAATGACCAGTAGTTTGCGCATCTTGGACCTCCGGATCCGGCGCCTCGGACTCGCGAGCGCGCCTTGCAAAGTACAGGTTACACACGTGCCCAGGCGGCGCGTGCAGGTTTAGGTGGACGAATCCATTTTTATCCCTTGCCGCGCCGGTCGGCAAAGCCCACGAATCCGGTGAAGGCGCCGCTTTAGTGCGTGTGCAAAGCGGCTCATGTCAGCGGAGAGCGGCGCTTCACGCGCGCGACGGCAGCGCCACAGTCGCGGAACCGCGAGTGCTCGTCTCGCCCCGCTTACCCGACGCGCCGCACGGGTTGCGCAAACGAATGGAAGTTGTCGCGGGAGCGACGATTCAGCGCGATGCCCGAGGACGGCGCGGGTCAGGAGCGATGCGCGCCGCCGCGAGCGCTCAATTCCGATTCCTCGGATTCGCCGACCATCTCGCGCACTCGGCCGCTTCGTTTGGCCCCGCTCTGACGTATGCCAGATC
>JAKAVX010000204.1 GCA_021827465.1 Deltaproteobacteria bacterium
ACACGAAAGGCGATTGTGACACGACGATGCCGGCGGTTCGAGCCGCGACGGCCCGCGCGTGTACCGGTCAGACGCGGTAGTTGGGCGACTCCTTGGTGATGAACACGTCGTGGACGTGGCTTTCGCGATGGCCCGCTTCGCTGACGCGGATGAAGCGGGCGCGCTCGCGCAACTCGATAAGGTTGGTCGCGCCCAGGTATCCCATCCCGGCCTGGATTCCGCCGACAAGCTGCTCGACGCTGGAGGCGAGCGTGCCGCGATACGGAACCCTGCCTTCGACGCCCTCGGGCACGATCTTGCCGTCAGGCAGGTCGTGCTGCGCGTAGCGATCGCGCACCCGTTCGCTCATCGCGCCGATCGAGCCCATCCCGCGATAAACCTTGTAGGTGCGGCCCTGGAAAAGGACGGTCTCCCCGGGGCTCTCCTCGGTGCCGGCGAACAGCGAGCCGATCATCACGGTCGAGGCGCCCGCGGCCAGCGCCTTTACAATATCCCCGGAGAAGCGGATTCCGCCGTCGGCGATTACCGGGATGCGGCGCGGCGCGGCCTCGGCCACGCACTCCATGACGGCGGTTATCTGCGGCACGCCGACGCCGGAAACCACGCGCGTGGTGCAGATCGAGCCGGGTCCAATTCCGACCCGAAGCGCGTCGGCACCCGCGTCGAGCAGCGCCTTGGCGCCCTCGGCGGTCGCGACGTTGCCCGCGATAACCTCTATATCGGGCGCTTCGCGCTTGGTCTCGCGCAGCGCTTCGATAACGTTGCGCGAGTGGCCGTGCGCGGTATCGACGAGGAGCACGTCAACGCCGGCGCGCTTCAGCGCAACGACCCGCTCCGCGCGGTCCGGGCCCACGCCTATCGCGGCGCCCACGCGCAGGCGTCCGAAGGTGTCCTTGCTCGAATGCGGGTAGCGGATCGCCTTCTCCATGTCCTTGACGGTAAACAGTCCCCGCAGGCGGTTGCGCTCGTCGACCAGCGGAAGTTTCTCGATCCGATGGGCCTGGAGGATTTCCTTGGCTTCTTCGAGTTCGATGCCGGGATGGGCGGTGATGAGCCGCGTGGTCATCACCTCGCGCACCTGGCGGTCGAGCCGTTTCTCGAAGCGCAGGTCGCGGTTGGTGAGGATGCCGACCAGGCGGTTGTCTTCGACCACGACCGGCAGGCCCGAGATGCGGAAGCGCTCCATCAGGCGCAGCGCGTCGCCGATCTTTTGCTCGGGATGGACCGTGACGGGCTCGGTTATCATCCCAGCCTCGTGCTTCTTGACGGTCTCGACCTCGGCGGCCTGGCGATTAATCGAAAGATTGCGCTGGATGATCCCGATGCCGCCGAGTTGGGCAAGCGCGATCGCGGCGCGAGACTCGGTGACGGTATCCATCGGGCTCGACACCAGAGGAATCCGAAGCGCAATACGCGCGGTCAGGATCGTCGAGAGATCGCACTGCGACGGAAGAATGTCGGAATACTGCGGCAGCAAGAGCACGTCATCAAAAGTGAGTCCTTCGCGAAGCTCCTGATGCGGCATTTGAACCTCCATTAAAAAAAAGGCCCGCGGATATCCCGCGGGCTATGACGTCCATTATAAAAAATCGCGGCCTTGTTGAGGGCTCGCGCCATGCTTGAAATTAACAAAACGCCCCGCCGCGATCAATTCACCGCCCCGCGGGCACCCGCTACCGGCCGCACCACACGGGTCTTCGCTTCTCCAGGAATGCGCCGATTCCCTCCTGCGCGTCGGCCGCCATCGCGTTGAGACTCATGATCTCCTTGGCGTAGTCGTAGGCCCTGGCCTGGTCGAGATCGATCTGGGCATAAAAGGCCTGCTTGCCCATCGTGACCGTAAGCGGGCTTGCCTCGGCAATCCGGCGCGCGAGGTCGTCGGTCGCGCCGACAAGATCGGCGGCGGGAACCACCCGGTTCACGAGTCCCCACTCGGCCGCCGTGTTCGCGTCGATCGGCTCACCCGACAGCAGCATCTCCATCGCACGCTTGCGCCCGACCGCGCGCGCGAGCGCAACCATCGGCGTCGAGCAGAAAAGCCCGATCCTGACGCCTGGCGTTGCGAAGGCCGCGCTTTCCGAAGCAATCGCAAGATCGCAGCTTGCCACCAACTGGCATCCGGCCGCCGTCGCAATTCCCTGCACGCGCGCGATGACCGGCTGCGGGATCGCCTGCACGGTCTGCATCAGATGCGAGCACAGGTCGAACACGGAACGATAGAAGGTGAGGTCGCGCCCGCGCAGTTCGCCGAGGTCGTGGCCCGCGCTGAAGGCGGGACCCGCACCTGCCAGGATAACGGCGCGCAAATCGGAGCGCCGGCCGATCTCCTTCAGCGTTTCGACCATCCCGGTCATCATCGCGACGGAAAGCGGATTGCGTTTCTCGGGCCGGTTCATCGTAAGCGTGACCAGACCGTCGCGCTCTTCAACAAACAGATAGGGCGCCGTCATTTGCGTGTGCCTCCTCGGATCGAGTCTAGCAGGCCGTTGATAAATCACAGTTTGCTCCCCCCCTTCTCTCTTGTCTCCCCGCGAAAAAGCGGGGGAAACGATTTAGGAAGGAGACCGGCTTTTATGCAGGGCGTTGAATGCGGTTATCGGAGAAAAAACTTTCTCGCAGTTTCTCAACACGCTGCCAGACACCCGCGACAACAGCGCGCAAATCACCCGTTCGCGCGCGCCTGAAGCTGTCATCGGCGGATGGCGCGCGCGCGATCCTGGGCGGAGCGCCCGCAGGAGTTTTTTCCTGGCGCGCCAGCCAATCGCGTGGCCCTACGGCGCGTTGAGATCCTTGCGCAGAGATGGCGCCTGGAGCACGTTTGAAAATCGAAGGCGCGGTGCGATGAGGCGGGAGAAGGTCAAAAAGAAGGAGCCCCCTTCAGGGGGGCTCCTCGGTTATCCGAGGCATGTCAGCCTCGACTCATACCGGCAGCGGTCCGGCATCCCGTGCCAGCCCCCGCGCCTTTGGGCGCGGAGGGCAAAAGTCTCGTGTCCCCGAGTTTAACTACTTGGTCTTCTTTTTCTTTGTGGCCTTTTTCTTCATGGTACTCTTCGTCTTGGCTTTGCTGGCTTTCTTCGCAGCTTTCTTAACTGGCATAGATACCCTCCTCTTCGGTCCGCCGCTGCCGGACAAGCACCCGAACTTATGCGGTGACCCTCTATTCGGGGCTGTAATACGAGGCGATTATAGAAACCTGTTCTTACGGACGCAAGAGATCCGATATCGATTTTATAAAGAAATTTTAAAGCCGGAACTCCGTCGGAAGTCGCGAGATTTTTCTCCGATTAGAATGACGTTAAGGAATTAGCAGACTTGAACTGAGATAGGGCGGGAGTTTACGATGCCATCCATGGCGGGGGTAAGAGGTTTTCTTGGGAGACAGTGGCCCAGTCTTATCCTTGCGGGGATCCTTCTCGCGCTGGTTTCCAATTGCCTGCTCGGGTCCGGCGGCCCCAGGGATTTGCTGATTCTTCGCCGTGCGTACGCGCGGCTCGAGGCGAAACGCGAACGGCTTCGGGCCGAGAACGCAAAACTTGGAACAAAAGTTCAGAACTTACGTTCCAACAATGCCTTTATCGCGCGCATGATCCGTCGCGAGCTCGGCTACACGCGCCCCGATGAACTCGTCTACAAATTCGCCGCTCGCACCGCGACCCGCGCCGGCCGCTAGGCGCGGCCCGCGCTAGAGAATCGCGCGCGGCAGAAGTCCGTACTCACGCGCCTCGCGCCCGAGCTGCTCGCGAAAGTCGGGATGCGCGATTCCGATCAGCGCGCGGGCGCGCTCGGGAACCGACTTGCCCTTGAGATTCGCGATGCCGAATTCCGTGACCACGTACATCACATCCGTGCGCGGCGTGGTGACGATATTGCCGTCGTCGATACGCGCGACAATTCGGCTGGCGCGCCTTCCTGCGCGTTCGTAGGTTGATGCAAGACACAGAAACGCCTTGCCGCCGCGCGAGGCGTAGGCGCCGCGGATGAACTGCAACTGGCCGCCGGTGCCGCTTATCTGGCGCGTGCCGGCCGACTCCGAACAGGCCTGGCCGGACAGATCGATCTGCGCGGCATTGCAGATCGCGACCGTGCGATCGTTCTGCATGATCCGATGGGGCAGGTTGGTGTAGTCGACCGGGCCCGCGAAGCAGACCGGGTTGCGATCGAGAAATTTGTACATCCGCGCCGAGCCGGCCGCGAACGTGTAGCCCATCTGGTAGCGGTCGAACGCCTTGCGCGCCCCGGTAACTTTTCCCGCCTCGTAGAGATCGACCAGCGAATCGACGAACATCTCGGTATGCACGCCCAGGTCCTCAATCGCGGATTCGGCGAGAAGCTGACAGACCGCGTTGGGCATCGCGCCGATCCCGATCTGGATAGTGGCGCCGTTTTCTATTTCGGACGCGATCAGTTCGGCGACCTTGCGGTCCACGGCGGAGGTAGGCGGATTTGTCAACTCCGGCATCGCGCCCTCGCCGCAATCGATGACATGATGAACCGCGCTGATATGCACGGCGTTCTCGACTCCGAACACGTAGGGCATTGCCGCGTCGGTCTCGACGATGACCTTTCTCGCGCGCTCGGTCACGGCCTTGTGATAGGTGACGGCCGCGCCGAAGTTGAAAAACCCGTGCTCGTCCATCGGGGCGGTCTTGAGCACCGCGACGTCGACGTCAACGAAGCGGCGGTAATAGTCTGGAGCCTCGCCGAAGTTCATCGGAATATGGCGGCACAGGCCGCGGTCGTGCATCTTTCGCTCGAGGGCGGAGAAGTACCACGAGAAATATTGCAGATGGCGGGCTTCGGGATCGGCCTCAATAGCGGCGCGAGGCTTGAGCGCGAGAGTGCCGCGCACCTTGACGTCGCGAAGTTTGCTCACTCTGGCTGCAAGCGCCTCATCGAAAACGTCGGTCTGTCCAAGCCCGAAGCCGTAATCCACCCAGTCGCCGGACTTGACCATTGCGGCAGCCTCTTCGGCATCGATAGTCTTGCGTTTGAGTTCTGCGTTGAACGAGTGTTTCATTGGTTCGTCGCCTCTTGTCATTCGAGCGGCTGAAGCGACGCGCGCGGCTCATGCTGGCGCGCGCCTTGACTGCTTTTGCCCCGTAGGGTTTCCTTCATGGCGTCTTTCATTCAATGCCAAGCGCAGAGCCATCCAAGCAAGCTTCGCAAGCGAATCCGTCGAGCCATTCCGCGCGGCTGATTCTTTTTCTCACGGTTTTCCTCGATCTGCTCGGCTTCGGGATAGTCATTCCGTTCCTGCCGATGTTCGCGTTGAAACTGGGAATAAGCGCCTTCGGAATCGGCGCGATCCTGGCGATTTACTCGGCGATGCAGTTCCTGTGCGCGCCGGTTCTCGGCCGCTTGTCGGATCGAATCGGGCGGCGTCCGATTATCATGCTCGGGCTGCTCGGCTCCTCGGCGGGTTACCTTATATACGGTTTTGCGGGATCGTTCGTGGGGCTGTTCATTTCGCGGCTGGTTCACGGCGCCTGCGCGGCGACGGTTTCAACCGCCCAGGCCTACGTGGCGGACACCACCAGCGAGGAGAACCGGGCGCGCGGGATGGGAATGATCGGCGCGGCGTTCGGGCTCGGGTTCG
>JAKAVX010000205.1 GCA_021827465.1 Deltaproteobacteria bacterium
GGCAACCCCGCCGGCTAGATAGACTGGTTCCTGGCGGATGAGCGCACGGCGCTCAACGAACCGCCAAGCAGCGAAAACGAAAAGCCAACAACGATGCCGGTACGCATCGGTGTATCGCCCCCGTGTGCGATACGTATTGGGAAAGGGGAGTTCAGATGAAGTACGGAACCTTTCTGTTTCAGACCTCACCGACCAGCCTTGCGTCGATCGCGCACAAGGCCGAGGAACTGGGCTTCGAATCGCTCTGGTTGCCCGAGCACATAATACTGCCGACGGTCTACAAGTCCGCCTACCCGTACACGGCGAACGGACGGATGCCGGCGCCTCCCGATACTCCCCTGCACGATCCGATGCTGGTGCTCGCGTATATCGCCGGGATAACCAGCAAGATAAAACTCGCTACCGGAGTCTACGTGCTGCCGATCCGCAATCCGTTCACCACGGCCAAGGCGGTCGCCAGTCTCGACGTGTTGTCGGGCGGACGGTTCATCTTCGGCGTGGGAATCGGATGGCTCGAAGAAGAGTTCGAAGCGGTCGGGATGAACTTCAAGGACCGCGCGCTCAGGACCCGTGAGTACGTAGCGCTGATGAAGGAGCTCTGGACCAAGGACGATCCCGTTTACGAAGGAAAAACCGTCTCCGTCAACGGATGCAAGTTCATGCCCAAGCCGATCCAGAAGCCGCATCCGCCGATCGTCTTCGGCGGCGACACCGAGCCCTCTTTACGGCGTGCGGCGCTCCTTGGCGACGGATGGTACGGAATAGCCGAGTCGATGGACGGAATTCGCGGGGTCATCAAGCGGCTTCGCGAGCACGAGCGTGAGCAGGGACGAACCCGTCCGCTCGAGTTGACGGTCAATCCGCGGCTCGGAGGCTCGCCCACCATCGAGCAGGTCAGCCAACTCGCCGAAGCGGGCGTCGATCGGCTGCTGCTGCGTGCCGGACCCGGCACTCGCGATGAGATCGCCGCGATGGAACGATTTCACGACGAGGTGATGTCCAAGTTCTGAGAGCGTTGCGCCGTTCTGGCCGGGCCGCGCGGGCACGCCCAAGACACACCTTGGCCCGTGTCAGGCCCGTGCATATCATCGTTCGGAGGCCGACGCGTCACGTGGAGGCGTGCGTTATTCATGAAAATCTGTCCCCGGTGTGAGAAGACTTACCCGGATTCCGAATCGTTCTGCGAGACTGACGGGAGTGCGCTGGTTTCGACCGGCCCGGCCTTTGCCGAACGACCCGCAGGCTCGTCTTCGTCCGGCGGCAAGGTGGAATGCCCGGTATGCGGCGGTCAGGCCGAGCCGGGTGAAGTCATCTGCAATTTCTGCGGCACGCGCCTCATCCCGGAAGAGGCAGTTCCGCCCGAGCCCGAGCCACGCCGCGGCGCGGCCGAGACCCGGCGTGCGCCAACCCAGGTGCATCGCCAGCCCGAAGGCCGTCCGTCAGGACCGATCACGCGCCCCAAGCCGCGCAACCGGCGCCTGGCGCTTATCGGTTATGTTGTGGCCGCCGCGCTGGCGCTGGTTGCGGGAATCTACCTCGCGCTGCATCTGACTCCCCACGAGCATGAGAAACTTGCCACCCCACCGAGTGCGGTAGCTACGCCCGCGGTTGCGGCGGCGACCGCTCAGCCGCTGGTGGCGCTGGCGAACCTGATCCCGCTCCAAGTGACAAGCGGCGCCGGGGCGCCGTCTGCCGAGCTCACCACGGCGGTTGCCCGAAGCCGCTTCGAGGAAAACAAGCCCGAATTGCTGGAAGCGTACAAACAGGTGCTTTCGGCGAATCCCGCTGCCAGCGACGGGATGATGGTGCGGATACACGTGCTGCCTGACGGAACCGTTGACCGCGCCGCCATCCGCACGTCGACCTCGCCCAATCCAGAGCTCGACGCGCATGTCGTCAAATCGATGATGGGATGGAAGTTCGCTGCGACGGGAGGCCCGGAAGGCGAGATCGATTACCCGGTTATCTTTGCGCCGAGCGAATCGGACCGGGCGAAAGTGGAATCCGCACTGCAGACCAAAGTCGCAAGTCTGACGCCGTCCGAAGCGCCGGAGTACGCCTCTTCGACTATACCGCCGACGCCGGTTGCCTCGGCCTCGCCCGAAGTGGCTGCGGCGCCAAGCCCGGCACCCGCTCCTCGGGCCGAAGCGCGCCGCGCTCCCCGCGTCAGGCGCCCCACGCGCAGGGAAGAACTCGCCGCCATCCCCAAGCCGAAGCCGTCGCTGCTAGAGCGCGTGCAGAAGACGCTCAAGTCGAATCCGAAGCTGCGCCGGGTGAACGCCTACACGGCCGGTGGCACGGTTACGCTTTACGGACGGGTATTCGACAGCAACGACCGGCTGCTTGCCGAGCGGGTGGTCAAGGGCGTCTCGGGCGTGACCGGCGTCGTCAACACGGTCACGACCGATACCGCGCAATGGAAGGCCGAGGAGGGCAAGATAAAACTGCACCTGGTGAACGCCGGCCTTCCCAACGTGACAGTCAAGGTTATCGGCAACGACGCGTACCTGAGCGGGAGCGTGAAGACCTCGCTCGAGCGCGAGCGTGCGGCGACGATCGCCGAGGGCGCCGCGCCGGTAACCGTGCGCTCGAATATAATCAGGGTTGAGCCCGGGAGCGTTTTCGGCTTCTGATGAGCTTCGCCAGGTATCTGGAGTCGGGACAATCGCCGTGAAGGCGCGTCAACTCAAGGCCTGACCCGACGGCATGGACTATTGACATCTTAGGAATGTAGAGTTTATATGGGCGCGAGAGTGCGGCGGACCGCCGTTTTCCCACCCAGGAGGTTTCCGTTCCATGGCTGAAGCAGCACCTACGTCTTGTAAGCAGGCTTTCGAAATGATGCCGAGCCGCTTCAACAAGGACGCGGCAAAAGGCCTGAACGCCATCTACCAGTTCGACCTTTCCGGCGACGGTGGGGGTAAATGGCACGTCCTGATCAAGGACCAGGCGTGTGAAGTTAAGGAAGGGGCAGCGGCCTCGCCCAGCATAACCATCTCGATGACCGCACAGGACTATCTTGACATGCTCTCCGGAAAGCTTAATGGCCAGATGGCCTTTATGAGCGGCAAGCTCCGTATCGCGGGGGATATGGGATTGGCGCTTCGGATGCAGAGCCTGTTTCAGTAAAAAATTCTGGAATTTCCGGCATGAGACCCGAGGACTTGGGTCTCATGCCAAACAATCCGCCAGCCTGACAAGCTTCCACACGAAGACAGATAGCCCAAGAGCTTCCAGGGGATTTTCGCAGGGTATTCGGCATACCGCCGAAACCGGCAAGAAGCAACCGCGCCAGTCAGCCAGCCTGAACCGCTGAACGAATAACATACCGAATCGATACGACAAGCTCGTGAGACCAGACGCTTGCGGTCTTCAAGACCGAAAGGAGAATCGGTCCACCCCGCCGGGGGAGCGAGGAGCCAGATGAGTTCAAAGGAGATGTCCGACGCTCAAATCACGTTAACGGATGGCGAGGAAAACCTCGGCGATCAGGAGGAAAACTCGCTGGCAAGCAAGCTCTCGAAAGAGCTGAACAACTGGCGGCGCCAGCGCAGCACGTCGCGTCCCAGGCGTCCCGATGGCCAGTCTTCGCCGAACATGCAGTCCGAGCCGGCCCGCACTATCCGGGTTCGCGGACACGAAACCCTGGTGGTGAGAAAGCCCAAGCTCGCTCCGAAGCTGCCGTCCGCCACGCCCGAAGACAACTGAGCCGGCGCGCGCCCGGGGAATCCGACCGCCCGCGGCCGCTGCCGCAGGCCCGCCGGAATTTTTCAGGTACGAAACACTTCCACGGGCGTCCCGCGCGAAGCCTGTTGCGCCGGGTAGAGCGTCGCCAGCAGGCATAGCAGGATCGACGCGACCGACACCCACACGAAATTGATCGCGCTAATCGACACCGGCACCGTCGCGATTCCGTAGATTTGGCGCGGGATGTGGATGAACTGGTAGTGCGACAGCGCCACGCATCCGCCGATTCCGATCAGTGCGCCCGCTATCGTCCCGGCTGCGCCTACGATCAGTCCCTTCAGCACGAAAATCAGCCTGACCGCGCCGCGCGTCGCTCCCATCGCCATCAGCACCGCCACGTCCTTGCGCTTTTCCATCACTACCATTATCAGCGTCGCGATTAGATTGAACGCGGCAACCGCGATCAGCAGCATCAGGACCAGCGTGTAGATCCGCTTGAGCATCGCGAACCCCGCCGACGCGGACTGGTTGTACTCGACCCAGTTGCGTACCACGTAGGGCGGCGCGAACAGCTTTCTGAGCGCCTCGGTTACGCGATGGGTCGCGTCGAGCGTCGTCAGGTGCACGTCGACGCCGTCCACTTTTCCGCTGCGGCCGAAGAAATTCTGCGCCTGCGGCAGATCGACGAACGCCATGTTCGTGTCGAGATAGGTCATCCCGGAATCGAAGATCGCACCGACCACGAACTCGCCTGTCTTGGTAGTGATTGCCTGGTCGGAGCCGGCCAGTATCGGCGCCACCATCCTGACCGTGTCGCCGACCTTGACCTTGAGCCGATGAGCAAGCGTCACGCCGATTGCGACGCTTCCCTCCGGAGCCCGGGGACCTTTGAAGGCGGTCGTCAGGTCATGGAGATTTCCCGCAACGATGTACCGCGACCATTCCGATCGCACCACCGGATTGTCGGGCTCGATACCGCGAACCACCACGCCGCCGACACCGCGTCCCGAACTCAGCATTGCCTGCCCGACCAGGAACGGATCCGACCCGCTTACCTCGGGAACCCGGTCGGCAGTCTGCTGGATTTTTGTCCAGCCGGTGATCGATCCCTGCTCGCTCAGGATCTGGATCTGCGGGCTGAGCGCGAGCACGCGCTCTTTCAGGCTATGCTCGAAGCCGCCCATCACGGCCAGCGTGATCGTAAGCGCCGCCACCCCGATCATCACACCAGTCGCGGTGAACAGGGTGGTGACCGAGATGAACGCGTCTTTGCGACGCGCCTTCAGGTACCGAAGCGCAATCCTGAGTTCGTAGCGCACTGCGAAGTGATTCCGTGGCTGCGGCGCTACCGTTTACGAGTCGGCCCGCCGCGCGCCACTCAGAATATCACGTTTTCCTTCTGAAGCTGCTCTATCTCCGCGGCCGATAGCCCGAGCATCGCGCCGAGCACTTCCTCGTTATGCTGGCCGAGAATCGGCGCCGCGCTGCGAAGCTCGCCCGGAGTGCGGCTGAGCCGATGCTGCAAACCTTCGTACGGCGACGGTCCCATTTCCTTGTGCTCCAGCCAGTGCCAGAAGTCGAAAGCCTCGAGGTTCTCGTCCTGATGAAGGTCGACGCAGTTCTGCACCCGATACGACGCGACGCCGGCCGCCTGCAGTTTGGCCACCAGATCGATGACGCGCCGCCCGCGGACCGATCCGCCGACGAATGCGTCGAGCGCCTCGCGATTTTCAACGCGCCCGAGATGCGTCGCAAAACGATCGTCGGACGCTTTTGCGCCGAGCACCTCGAGCATCGCGCGCCATTCGGCGTCGTTCGCGACCGAGAGCGCGATCCATTGCTCGTTTCCCTCTTCGTCCTCGCACCGGTAGGCGCCGTGCGGGGCGTAACGCTCCAGATCGG